>JANOJO010000001.1:0-3417 GCA_031418795.1 Bacteroidota bacterium
CCGGGGTATTCTGTGTACTTCACTTTAGCGCCGGCTTTTTTCAAAGCGCCAACCATAAGTCTTGAATGAGAAACGGAAACTACCTGGTCAACAGCGCCATGAAAAATCCAGATAGGAAATTTTTTTGCGTAAGTTGATACATTTTCCGGGTTGCCACCACCGCAAATAGGAAAAGCAGCAGCAAAAAGATTGGGTCTTCGCCAGAGTAACTCAAAGGTCCCCATTCCTCCCATAGAAAGCCCGCCGATATAAATGCGTTTTGTATTTACAGTATTTGTGCCGGTCATTGAATCCACCAATTGCAATACAAGCCCGGCTGATTTCCCAATTGGCTGATCAATTGGAAAAAGCCTTCCGCCAAGTGAATCTTCTTTCTTAGAAACCGGATTACGTATTATCCTTGACCAGAAATCTTCTGCATCACATTGCGGAAAAATTACAATGGCAGGAAATTTCTGCCGGTTGGCCGGGTCTGCAAATAGTTTTGAACCATGTACTAATTGAAGTTCATTATCATTTCCTCTTTCACCAGCGCCATGCAAAAAAAGAACCAGTGGATATTTTTTTGCAGCATTATAATTGAGTGGATACATGATGCGGTATCGCAGTGTGTCATTTTCACGAATCAGTAATTTTTTCTCATATAAATTTTGCTGCGCATCTGATGCTGAACTTGTAAGCCAAAAGCAAATGAAAAAGAATAGGTTTTTATTCATGTGCTGGAATTAATAGTTTATAAGCCTGATTTGTTTTTAACTGTTATTATTTTAAATGCGTTTTATTGAATACCGCAAGAAAATACATAGACTTTCCTTTTGTCTCAAACGTTTCAGGATAAGCGTCTCCAGACAGGTTGTAACATATTGTGAGCTGTTCGTTTTCGAATTTATAAATTGCTGTAAAATGTTTTCCGGCATTTACTCCCTCCCTGCCGTATATATCTATTTTATTTTCGTTGTACTTCACAACACCCTTATCAACGCTTTCGGCAATATATGTATATGTGCTGTCATTAAGAATGAGCTTTTGGTTTTCAAAAGCAGATGCGGGCAGCGGCGCCCCGTCAATTTCCAGTTTTACCGTTACCCAGGTGCCGTTTAATTTATTTGTTGTCATAGTTGCTTTCTTTGTGCTGCTGCAACCAATAGCTAAACAAACAAATAATAAAATTGTCAATTGTCGCATATGTTAATGTTTATCTGGATTGATATTTCTTTTCATACAAATCTTTCTCCGTTTCAAATAAAATTACAATATAAAAGTATTCCTCCTAAGAGTTTTTGATTCCGACTTTCATTAAGTTCGGGAGGAGGCTCGTCTGGGAAGAATGAAGAGACTATTCAATTGTTATTTTACTTTTCACTTCAATATTTGTCCGCGTATCAAAAGCAAAGTCATAATATTTTGCTTCAGCCGCTTTTGCTTCTACTTTCATTTTTGTTCTTCCGCTTTCGAGTCCTGATTTGTCAAAAACTTTTACAGAAAGTTCATTTTTAAAGTCCTTGTCAAAAATCAGGTAAATAGTTAGCAGGTTATTTTGTCCGCCGGCAGTGTCGTTGCCGATAGCAAATTTTCCAGTGTTTACTCCATTGTCTTTTAAAAGTTGTGAAAGAACTATTTCACATTGTAATGTTTTTTCAACTCCTTCAGAAACGCCTTCAAAGAATTCTGTTGCAGTCTTACCAACTACTTCTCCACCCTTGTTGATGGTATCTTTTGTTTTTTCTTTTGCCCTGTTGCAGGATATGATTGCTATTGTCAGCGCCAGAAGCAGGAATATATTTTTCATATTGTATGTTTTAAACTTTTTTTCTTTCCAGACGAGTCTCCACCCGGATTATATAAAATTACAATATAAAAGTATTCCTCCTGAGAGGTTTTAATTCCGACTTTCATTAAGTTCGGGAGGAGACTCGTCTGGGAAGAAATATTAGTTTGCTTCGGCCTGCACACAGCTTCCATTACATGCGGTTAGATTTTATGCAGGCCTCGCAATGACGAACACTCCGTGGCATTGGAGCTTTCTTCTCACTTCGGAGTCTTCGTCATTGCGAGGCGGTAAAAATAAAAAAGTAACTTCTTTAGGAAAGTAAGCCGAAGCAATCTTATAGAGTTTAATTGTATTGATTACTCAGGATACCTTATGTGACAAGACTCTGATGGAATAAAAGTGTTGCTGCTTATAGTTTGTCGTTGGTGGGCTAAGCACTTACCCGCGCCTCATACCAACGATGGAGTGTTACTTTTAGTTAACTACCAACAAGGGCAAAGTGAAGGTGGTTTGGGTTTTCTTTATTCAAGGTTTATCAATCGTCGGGGTTTCGCTGCAAACAGTTTTATAGTTTATAAATCATTCAGGCGAAAACCCCGCCGGGACAAAAACCCCGACGAATAAAAGCGTTTCAAATTGAATGCAAGGCATTCTATCTTTTTAAAATGGTAACACAATAGTGAAGGTGGTTTGGGTTTCCTTTATTCAAGGTTTATCAAACGTCGGGGTTTGTGTGCCTTGCAAATGTGATTGCTTTGCACTGGCTATTTCTTTTTTCCTTTATTCAGTTGCTTGTTCTTCTTTGGTTCTGGTAAATAATTTTCAGATGATACCACCTTCTTACCTGTTTTCATTTCAAGGTCTCGTCTTGCTTTACCGGCGACTGAGCCACCTTGTTTCGCTGCTACTTTATTTTCAATAAAGCCTTTGGGGTTTCTTGTCTTTACGATTGCAGTTGTGGAAGCTTCACCTAACATTGAAAAAATCAATTCGAGGTCGTTCATGTGGTCACGCAGGTTTTGACTTTTCAAACCTTTTACTTTTTTATATTGAGAAGGGGTCAAACCAAAAGTAGCTTTTGAAATTTCTGCTGTCAGGATAGCATAATCTTTTTGTTCTTTTACTCCTCTGTTTTTCCATTCTTCGGTCAGTTCTTCACGAATGGCAATGCTCCGCATCCGTTTCTCAATCCAGTCGTCAGGATAACCTTTAAGTTTGTATAAATCTCTTGTGCGTTGTGTCGCCAGTTCAGGGTTTTCAATTTCGTCTAACCTGTCAGAGCCAACTTGTGCTAACCATAATTTGAAAGGTTCGGCTTTAGGTGATGGAATGGATTGAATGATTCGCAAAAGCCCCTTTGCATTGGCGCAACCCATTTTCTGGACTCCGCCAGCGGTTTCTACCGGAAGGGTGGGTACAAATTGTACCCACCCTTTAGCGAGTTCTTCGTCCCTCTGCCGCATACGTTTTATATATTGCTTCGGGTCGTTACTATCTGTAAGAACAGCAATCACATCTTCAACAACAAAATACCATTTCTGCTCAATCTCATTCCAAACTGTTCTTATTTGCTTGCTTTCAAAAAGTTTAATGTTGCTCATGCTCAAATTTAGCAATAAAGTGTAAGAGAAAGCTTGCCACTAACT
>JANOJO010000002.1:0-2169 GCA_031418795.1 Bacteroidota bacterium
TATGACAAGTTCTTTTGACCGATATAAAGTTTTAAGTGAGCAGGTAAATAATTTTGAAGAGTCGTTCAGGGCTGCTGAAGTACGATTTAATACCGGGGTAATTAACTCAGCAGAATATTTAATCAGTAAAAACAATCTTGACAGAACAAAGATTAACCTGGCTCAATCGGAGTATGAATATTTATTCCGTATTAAACTACTGGATTATTTACAGGGAAAACAATAGAAATATTTTTTACAAAAAATCAGACAGATAATGATTGGTTCTTTTTAGCTTCGTCAGGAAACAAACTTGCATTGGAAAAACCTAAGATTTCATCTCCTTACAGCCATTTGTATCTTTCGATCAGTTTTTCTTTCTGGTTCCTGGCAATTGGTATATGATCACCGTTATCCATCGTAAGAAGGCCTTCATTCCGGTTGAAATGTTTTACATGATTAAGGTTGATGATAAACTGCCGGTGTATCCGAAAAAAAAGTCTTGTTTTCATAAAACTATTTTAGTCCTAACTTCTCCATCAAATTATCTTTTTTCGATTTTGATACAACCAGCTTTTCACCATTATCCAAAACCACAAAACCTCCATCTGTTTTAAACAAATGAGTAACGTGAGAAAGATTGACCAATGTGCTGTGATGAATCCGCTGGAAATATTCAGTTGGCAGCATTTCTTCAATATCGCTTAATGTTTTTGAGATGATTATTTTTCTTTTATCATTTAAAAAAACATGTGTGTACGATCCTTCAGCCTTTGCATAAATAATTTTACCGGCTTCAATAAACTCATAACCTTCCCTGCCCGGGACGGCAATCCGCTGTTTGACTTCTGGTTTTTTAATGTTCTGCAAAAAGTTTGCAATATTATCTGTCCCTAATTTTTGATGAATTTTTTCAGATGCTTTTTTTATAGCCTCTTTCAGATCATTGATGTCGATAGGCTTTAGTAAATAATCAATAGCGCTGATACGAAATGCCTTGGCGGCAAACTGGTCAAATGCGGTTGTAAAAATGATGGCAAAATTTATTTCATCCAGTAGTTCCAGCATTTCAAATCCACTCATCCAGGGCATTTGTACATCAAGAAAAACAAGATCGGGCTTGTGTTTTTTTATTGAGAGCAATCCTTGCTTGGGATTGGTACATGATTCCAGTACTTCCACATCCCTGCAATGTTTTTGCAGGTCAAAAGCAAGACTGTCGATACAGTTTTGTTCGTCGTCTATAATGATTGTCTTTATCAATTCCTGTTTTCTTTAAAACTAATAATCACTTTGGTGCCTTCCGGTTGCCCATTTTCATCTTCCTTATCAATTATAAAAATAGTGTCTTCTCTTTCGTTGAGCAATTTATCCAATTCCAGTCTTGATTGTGTTAGCCCGATTCCCTTTGATTGATGAGTAGATTCATAGTGTGCTTTATATTGTTTGGATAACTCACGACCAATACCATCATCATCAATTACACATTCTACAGAACCATTATTCTCTCTTACCGAAATAATTACTTTTCCCCCATTCTCTTTGGGCACCAAACCATGCCAGATTGCATTTTCAATAAACGGTTGCAGGAGCATTGCCGGCACTTTGATGTCTTTGAGGTCTATCGCTTCATCTATATTAAAAACAAAATCAATTTTATTGCCAAATCTCATCTGTTCCAACTTTGTGTAAAGCTTGCCGGTTTCAATTTCTTCAAACAGGCTGCTCTCCTTTTTATCAGAATTCTGGAAAAGTGTGCGGATAAGTTTCGAAAAGGTAGTTAAATAATTTGCCGCCTTGTCATTTTCATTTTTAGTGATCAATGATTTGATTGAATTCATACCATCAAAAATGAATTGAGGATTCATTTGTGCACGAAGAGATTGAGTTTCCATTTCAGCTAACCTGACTTTTAAAGCAGCCTTTTCGTATTCTGCTTTTTTTAAGTTCCTGATATAATGAACCGCAAAGTAAATAGCTGTCCAGGCTGTGGTCGTTGGTAATGTCTGCTGGAAACTCCAAAAGACCTGACCAAAAAAAGAAAGCCTGAAAGAATTTGGGGAAAGATTTTTCTCAGGAGTTTGTGTAGCAATCAACACCCAATCAACCAACCATACGGCAAAAAACCCAAATATCACATTTAGTAATAGCAGGTAAATTATTTGGGTCACTGTGTTCTTATTGAAGATC
>JANOJO010000003.1:0-3853 GCA_031418795.1 Bacteroidota bacterium
CCAAAATGAACAATGGAAAATTCATCCAGGTTAATTGCATCCACTTCATCGCGGGTGAGCTGGCCATCTGCACCGCGGTTAAAATAAAAATCACGTTCGCCGTTTTCCATCAAAGAAACAAAAGCGAATGTTGTAAAATAATTTTCATCCTGCAGCATCCATTTAGTGTTTACGCCAAATGAATGCATCACATCAATTAAATGTTTTCCGAAAGGATCAACACCAACTTTAGCTGCAAGTTCCACTTTGCCACCCAATGCAGCAATAGCCGCTGCAACATTGGTTGGTGCACCGCCGGGTTTTTTTAAAAAATTTTCTCCCGCTGATAATGGTTGGCCTTTATCAGTGCAAATCATATCTATCAATGCTTCACCTATGCAAAGTATTTTTTTCATTGTTTAATGCCCTGCCGGAACAAGCATATCTGTATTATCAACAGATTTGCCGGATTTTATTAAAAGAGTTAATACCGCCGCTATCAGCAAAAACACTCCCGCAAATGTGATAGCCTTTGAAGAATCATTGTTTAATACATGCTTCATTATGTACCCAAATGTTGTTGTTTGAATAAACATGGGTATTACAATCATCATGTTGATGATTCCCATATAGACGCCATATTTTTCTTTTGGTATTTTACTTACCACCATCAGGTAGGGTATGCCCATCATACTTGCCCATGCAATACCGAAACCGGTAATGGCAGGGAAGAATAAATATTTATTGGTAGTAAAAGAAAATGCAATAAGGCCTGCGCCAATTAATACCAAACAAACTGCATGCACCCATTTGGGGCCAAACCTTCTTGCCATCCATACTAATCCAAATGCCACCAGGAAAGTAACAATATTATACCAGGCATTTACCAGGCCTGTCCATGATACTGCTTTTTCATAATGGCTGCTGTTTTGCTGAATGTAATCTGCTGTTTTTAATTCTTCATCAGTTAATACAGTTGTACTGCCTGTTTTATCTTTCCACGAGTTGTAAATGAAAGAATAACTGGCATCTTTTATAAAAATACTATCTGTAGATATGTTTTGCTGTTTCGCTACTGATGAAAGGTTGCTTTTAAAAGAAATCCATTTTTCATTAACAGCAGCTTGTTCTTCATTCAGGCTTTTCCATTCAAATGCATTTTGTGCCACACACTTGGATGAATTTTGCCAATAACAAAACAATGCATACCATTGAAATAAATAAACCAATGCCAACGACCACATTACTTTCGGCATTGTTCTAATGGCTTCCACTATTTCAAGAAACGGGCTTAGTATTCCGGCAATTATTTTTACAATGGATGATTGAGGAAATGTTTTTATAAAAAAATATAAAAACCAAACCCACAAAAAACAGATTGGAAGAATTAATAAGCTAAGTGAGGAAGTGGGAATTGTTCCAGACAACAATAACCAAATAACAACGGGACCCGATGCCAATGCAATTAATACACTGAGCAACTGAATAACCGGGTGTGGTTTTCCTGCATTGTATTTATTTATTACCTCAATTTCTTCTTTTGTCGGAGGGATTTCGGGAGTGGTTTTCATGCTCCACCAAATGGTAGCGATAGAACAAATAGAACCCAAAATAAATGAAGCAAATACCCAAGTGGGCAAAGCGCCGGTTGTACCTAAAATAATAATCGGAAATATAAACAATGAGAGATTTGCCAGTGTTTGTCCAAGCCCGGTGAAAAAACTCTGTGCTAAAAAGCCGGTTGGTTGTTGCTTGCTGTCTAATTTATCTGCAATGAAAGCACGGTATGGTTCCATTGCTGTATTGTTTCCTATATCTAAAATCCATAAAAGACCAACTGCCATCCACAAAGAGCTGCTGAAAGGGAAAAAGAATAAAGCAATACTGCATAGCAATGCACCTGCAAAAAAATAAGGCTTTCGTCTTCCCCGTTTCGGATGCCATGTTTTATCGCTCAATGCACCTATGATGGGTTGAATAATTAAACCAGTTAGCGGCCCGGCCAGATTTAATAATGGAATTTCATCAGGACTTGCGCCCAAAAAATCATAAATAGGATTAACAGCGCTTTGTTGCAAACCAAAACTATATTGAATACCAAAGAAACCCAGGTTCATATTTATTATCTGCCGGAAACTAAGAAGTGGTTTGATAAATGACATGAGCAGGTGTTGATTCGTTGATTGAAAATACTTTTGTAAAATACCAATGAATAAGCGTTTTTGCAGCAGATTTTTTTGACTTTTAACTGCAAACGATTGCAGCATAATTAAAGACTTTCAATTGGGATTGTGTGGTTATTTTTGCCATTCTTTTTAAACCGGAATAACCTTTTAAATGTTATGAAAAAATTATTTGTTACCCTTGTTATTATTGTGGTGTTAGTTGTTGCTGTTTCCTATATATTTATTCCAACCAAAATCAAAATTTCTTCAATTGTCACCAGCACTGCAAATAGTATTGGAGCCCACCGCATACTGATGAATGATGAAACCTGGGCAAAGTGGTGGCCTTATGAAAAGGCATTTCAGCTTGAAAAAACCAATTTTAAGCTGACTAAAAAAATGATCAATTCCTTTGAAGTCATGATTTACAAAGGAGGTGATTCTATAGTAAGCCAGCTACAACTGATATCAGTTGCCATTGATACCGTTAGTCTTTTATGGTCTTGTGAATTAGAAGCAGGGAATAGCCCGGTAAAAAGACTTTTGTATTATAACACTGCGATAGCTATTAAAAAAAACCTGGCTTTTTTACTTGACAGCCTGAGTGCATTTGTCAGTGATCAAAAAAATATTTATGGCTTCAGAGTTAAAAACGTTATTGTAACGGATTCTGTGCTTATATCAACCCGCAAATTATTTAACTATTACCCGGATGAATTTGAAACAGAAGAAATGGTAAAAAAAATGAGAGCTTATATCAAAGCAAATAATGCGAAAGAGATGAATTATCCGATGTTGCATATTCAGCAGGAAGATAGTATTCATTTTTCGGCAATGACAGCTATTGCAACAGACATCAAGCTACCGGATAACAATGAATTTGCTGCTAAAATGTTATTAAAGGGAGGTAATCTGCTTGAAGCTGAAATCAATGGCGGGCACGCTACTTTCAGAAAAGCTTTTTATGAATATGATATGTTCATCAAGGATTACAGTAAAACCTCCCCGGCAATTCCTTATCAGCTTATGATTACTGACAGAACGAAAGAGAGGGATACCCTGAAATGGGTAACTAAATTATGCTATCCTGTCTTTTAATCAGTTTAACCGTATAACTTTTACACTGTCATTATTCCTTGCAAGGATTAATATTTCTTTATTACCTGATTTTATTTTTCTGATATGCCTTACTTCACCCCGCAGTGTTAAGCCGTTCAAATTTTCACAGGCAAAGTTGCCATTACCTTTATTGATCAACAGGGTACCCATGTCTGCATTGTATTTACCCATCTGGATATTACTGTGGTCAAAATTGCCGGCAAGTAAAATATCTGGTCTGCTATCATTATTGGCATTTACCACGATGGCATCACGATAAGGCGCCAGTTGTGCCTGCCATGGTAAAGATTTCAGTGTAAACTTCCAATTGCCTTCATTGATTAAAACAACATTATCAAAAAAATCTGCTGATAACAAATCTGCTTCCCTTAGTTTTTCTTTTCCAAATTGCTCCTGCAAGGATGCTTTGGCAAAATCTTCGGCATATAAATATTTCTTCTTCATGCCGGGTAGTTGTTTCAGCAGTTCATCTTTATTTGAAAAAGGAATTTCTTTATTACCGAGATAATAAGTTATAAGTTGTTCTTTTTTATCGTTATCATCAAAATCATAATAATACATTCTTACGGGATGTTCTTTCGTTGCTTTTA
>JANOJO010000004.1:0-14236 GCA_031418795.1 Bacteroidota bacterium
GGTCATGATGGATTCTACTCCCCATTTATTAAATTGCTTTAATGCGCTGTCCAATTGTTTATCGAGTGTGGAGCAAAGTGTCCACAACATCAGCTTGACATTTTTTTTCTTAGCATAAACAACGAGTTCCTCCATGTTCAGGTCAGGATTAATTTTAAAAAGATTTTTATTATCACTCCAGCCGGCATCCAGCATTATTTGGGTAAAGCCGAATCGCTTTGCAAAATCAATATAATATTTATAGGTAGCCGTATTAATTCCGGCTTTGAAAGGAATGTCAAATAAATTTATACCTGTTATCCATTCATCGGTTCCTTTGCCGGGTTTTATCCAGGAAACATCTTTTAAAGTTGTGGGTTCTCCCAAACAATAAATCAAATTGTTTGCCGGTAATTCAATATCATTTTTTGCAACCAGTACGGCACGCCAGGGTAACTTGCTGTCACCTTTTACTCTTGCCATATAATTTGCCCGTTCTTTTACAATCAACTGGGGAAATTCTCCATCAGTCATTTCTTCTTTCAGCGGGTAAGGTGCAAACACTCCCTGCAATCCATTTTTTGTTTTTTGTAAAAACATACCGGGGTAATCTATGAGGTTGGCATCAGTAATGGCGAGATGAAATCCATTGGGCAATGAAACTGTAACCGGTGAATAAGTCAGCATCGTATCCGGTATGGAAGCAAGACTTTGTTTTTTATAAATTCCTTCAAAGCTTGTATGAAATTTATCCATGCCCGGTCTTTTATCAATATGTGCAAACCAGGCTTCAGCGTTTTTATCAATTTCAAATATTGCAGTTTCGTTTACAATGCTGATGGAATCTTTGAACCGGGTACCAATCCGGTAAGCCATTCCATTATTATACAACCTGAACTCAACAGCGAATGGTTGTTTGAGAACAAGCTCCAGCTGGTTGTAATGATTCAGGATTGTTTTGCTGCGATAAGGTACAGGAACTGAAATTGTTTCTTTTACCTGGCTGTATTTTTTATCAGAAATAATCAATTCATCCGATAATTTTTTCCCATCAATAAGAAGTAAATCAATTGAAGAAGAATTGAGAAGTAAAATATTCCTTGCATATAATGAATAAGACAGATTTTTTTCTAAATCAATTTCCTGCCGGAGGGAAGAATCGGGTGAATGTAAAACTATCCGCTGCTGACCAAAACTAACAGAGTGCAACATTAGAGCTGTGAATATTGCATACAATAGTTTCATCATTTATAAATATTTTGAAAAAATATTGAACCACATAGAAACATAAGGCACATAGAAAATACACACATAGAAGTTTTTTTGTATTTCTATGTGAACACCTATGTTTCTATGTGCCTATGTGGTTCAATCATTTCTCTAAATTTGAAGATTAATCAAATTTGCAGGACTACTTACTCTTTACTCCAATTCACCTTCCCCCGCTTCACGTCTCTTGAATTGCCACCAATCATTATCTGAAACTCTCCGGGTTCCCAGTCATAGTTCAAATCATAATTATAAAATTTCAAATCCTCTGGCGTGATGGAAAATGAAATTGTTTTTGTTTCACCAGCCTTCATTAATATTTTCTGAAATCCTTTTAGCTCCTTCACCGGTCTTGTTACACTCCCTACTACATCACGAATGTATAATTGCACTACTTCTGCGCCATCATGTTTACCCGAGTTGTTTACAGTTACAGATGCAGTGAGTGTTTGATTATCTTTCAATGCAGTGTCGCTTAGTTTTAATTCACCATAATTAAACGATGTATAACTCAATCCATAGCCAAAAGGATATAACGGGTCGTTGCTTACATCTAAATAATTACTGCGGAATTTTTGAAACCACTGCCCTTCGCCCAATGGGCGGCCGGTATTTTTGTGATTGTAAAAAATTGGAACCTGCCCGATATTCTGCGGAAAAGTTGTACTGAGTTTTCCTGATGGATTTACATCACCAAACAAAACATCGGCAATAGCATAACCCGCTTCACTGCCGCCAAACCAAACATTTAAAATAGCAGGTACATTTTCATTTTCCCATTTCAATGCAAGCGGACGACCTGTAAATAAAACCAGTACAACAGGCTTTCCCGTTTTCAATAATGCTTTCAACAAATCTTTTTGTACCTGTGGAATTTCAATATTGCTGCGACTGCTGCTTTCACCGGTCATCTCGGCTGATTCGCCGAGTGCAGCAACGATTACATCACTTTGTTTAGCGATGTTCAATGCTTCCTGTAAAATAATATTTGCAGGGCGCCTGTCTCTTTTTAATGATTTGCCAAACATTCCTGCTCTTTCTTCAAATAAACTGTCTTCATCCAGGTTGCAACCACGGGCATGTAAAATTTTTGCTTTATCACCTGCTACTTCAGTTAAGCCGGCAAGTAATGATGTGGCTTTATCAAATTTTGCAGCCACACTCCAGGTGCCCGGCATATTTTCTTTGTTATCTGCCAGTGGGCCAATCAAGGCAATTGTTCCGGATTTTTTTATTGGTAAAATACCCACCCCTTCTCCGCCAGTTGGCGGAAGGGGACTGTTTTTTAATAACACAAAACTTTGTGCAGCAATTTCTCTAGCTGCTTTCCGGTTTTCATTTGTAAAAATTTCTGTCTTTGCCCTGTTCTCATCACAATATTTATACGGGTCATCAAATAATCCCAGTTTATATTTTGCTTCTAAAATTCTTCTGCATGCAGCATCTATCTGCGCCAATGTCACTTTGCCTTCATCCAAAGATTTTTTTATAGTGGTTAAAATACCTTCACCCACCATATCCATATCAATGCCCGCATCCAATGCCCGCCATGATGCGGTTTGCAAATCTCCAATACCGTGATCAATCATTTCATTTATGCCTGTATAATCCGAAACTGTAAATCCTTTAAAACCCCATTGATTGCGCAGCACATCTGTCAATAACCATTTATTTGCTGTGGCAGGCACACCATCTATTTCATTGAAGCTTGCCATTACACTTCCCACACCTGCATCCACTGCTGCTTTGTAGGGAGGAAAATATTCATTGTACATTCTTTGACGGCTCATGTCGGTAGTTCCATAATCACGGCCAGCTTCTGCTGCACCATACAATGCATAGTGCTTTACACAACTCATAATTGTATTGTTCTTTTTTAAATCATCACCCTGGTAGCCCTGCACCATTGCTTTTGCAATTTGCGAACCGAGATAAGCATCTTCACCACTGCCTTCTGCAATGCGACCCCAACGTGGGTCACGTGCAATATCCACCATGGGAGAAAAAGTCCAGTTGATTCCATCGGCGCTTGCTTCCTGCGCAGCAATTCTTGCACTGCGTTCAACTGCTTTCATATCCCATGTACAACTAAGCCCTAATGGAATTGGAAAAACAGTTTCATAACCATGAATGACATCCATGCCAAACAGCATCGGAATTTTTAAACGACTTTCTTCTACAGCCACTTTTTGCACTGCACGGATTTTCTCAACAGATTTTATATTGAATAAACCACCGACTTTTCCTTCTTTTATTTTTTTACCAATATCAGAATTGCTGGCCTGTCCTGTAACAATATCACCACTGCCGGGTAAATTCATCTGGCCGATTTTTTCTTCCAGTGTCATTTTCTTCATCAGTTCATCAATAAATGAATCCATCTTTGAATCTCCGGATTCTTGTTTGGATGTATTACAGGAGATGATAAATAAAAAGCCAGCTAACAATGCAGTAAACCTTTTCATATTTTTTATTTTTTTATTTCAGTAAAAATGGTGTTATTAATTTTTGCCAGATGGCATAGCCTTTGGCGTTCATGTGTAATTTATCCTGCAGAAAAATATCTTCCATTGGTTTTCCATCAGGCCCCAGCATTTTTTTCCAAACGCTGATGAATTTTGAATTTTTCTTTTTGCGCAGGAATTTTTTTATCAGTTTATTTCCTTTTATCATCCTGTCTTTCATGTGCCAGCGGTTCGGGCTTGGTTTCATGGAAATATATACTACCGGTACACCGGGCAGGTTTTTTCTTATATCAGTAAATAATTTCTTTAACCTGTTAAATACCATTTCGCCTGTAACTGAATCAGAACCTGCAATATCATTTTCGCCGCAGTAGATTACAATTTGTTTGGGTTGATAAGGGAAAATGATTTTATCAGCATACCGGATTACATCCGGTAATGAAGAACCGCCAAAACCCCGGTTGATAATTTTATGGGCAGGAAAATACAGTTGTACATCTTTCCAATTTGTAAAAGAAGAACTGCCAATAAATAGTATTTCGTTTTTTGGTGGAAAAGAAATTGAATCCAGTTTTCTAAAATTCTGTATATCTCCAAAAAATGGGGGCTTTAATTCCTGCGCTACAACAGTACAGGAAATAAAAAGTCCGAAAAATAAAATGCTGATTCGTTTCATTTACTCCACTTTTATCACCGGTGTTCTTTCACTGGTACCATTTTCATTAATTGCTTCAATGCTGAAATAATATTCCTTTTTTAAATCCATTGTTTTCATCCAGTATTCATTGTTTGAATGAACCATAATGCAGGTGTACAGTTTTTCAGGATGAGTGCCATAATAAATATTATATGCAAAAGCATTGTCCACCGGTTTCCATTTGATAAAAGCGCTTCGTTTATCTTTTTCTGTCCGCAACACTATAAAGCCTTCTACTTTATCGGGCTTTGCGCCATTACCATTTCCAAAAACTCTGAGTCCGCTGATGGCAAACTTTCCTGTGGGCATATGGATATTTTCAAGTTTTATAAACCGAGCCTGTACAGGTGAGGCTAACTCAACATACTCATGTGGTACATCTGTTTTATTATTGCTTTTATCAACCAACACATTCCATTTTTTACCATCAACCGAATAATACATTTTGTATTGGTGATAAATACCGGTTTGCTTGCCAAGAAACTCAGCATCCTGATCTGCATAATTAATCTGTACTGCATTGACAGTGGAAATATTTACTAAATCAGTTTGTATCCATTCGCCTTTGTTGCCGCTAGCAGCACTCCAGTAAGTCTTTGTTAATTCATCAACTGCGTGGTTTGCACTATAACTGCCCAATGTAGAAGATACCTGAACCGGTTTATTATAATTCAGCAGCATCCACCCGGTGAAATAAGGTGAAGCCCCCCTGCCCCCCGAAGGGGGGTTCTGAGACTCTGCTATTTCCTGATTTCTTTTTAAAATAGCAGGGTCTTTTAAAGCCCCTCCTTCGGAGGGGTTTGGGGAGGCTGGAATAAAATGCGGATAATCACCAAAGGTTGTGTTGCACCACATCACATCATCTTTATCAAAACCAGCGGGCCATATACCGATTCGTCTTTCAAAAGTATTTTTTACCGATATGACAGTAGTGGATACATGCCAGTAGTTTTTATTGTTGTCCTGAAAAGTAGAACCGTGACCTGCGCCGCGAACATAGCCACCCAATTTAATACTCAGTGGATCACTTTGATCAATAAACCAGCCTGTGGGAGTACCAAGCGGATCATTTGCAACAGCAACACCATCTGCATAGCCACTGAACTCAGTACCGGGTGCACCATATTGAATATAATATTTTCCATTGTGCTTTGTCACCCATGCACCTTCCATAAACGGATCGAGAAATGTGTTATCCATATGCTCGCCAAAACGCTGCCAGCCATAGCGCCACTGTTTAAGTATATGCATTTCTTTTCTTGTACCAATGGGTATAAAAGTTTTCCGGTCGAGTTCAATACCGTACAAAGGATATGTATTGCTGCTTCCATTATACATATAAAACCGTCCATCATCATCAGTAAAAAATGCCGGGTCCCATCCGCCTATTTCAAATGAATCAACCAATGGCTTCCATTCATTTGCTTTTGGATTAGTGCTCATCCATAAAGTGAACTTACTTGTGTAAGTAGAACCAAATACAAGCATAGTATCACCAACAATGCCCACGGCAGGTGCGCAGAGTTCATCGTAAGTTCCGGTATTCCACGGCCGCAAAAATTTTTTTGAAATAAAATTCCAGTTGAGCATATCACTGCTCCACCAGTAACCCCACTGGTTGGTGCTGAATAAATAAAAATCATTTTTATAATTTACAATCACCGGGTCGGCAGTAGCTCTATGTTTTCCCCATTGGGTAAAATTGGGAATAGGTGTATAGCCATAATCAATATTGATGGGGTTGCAATAAGTGGCCCCCCTGCCCCCCGAAGGGGGGTTCTGAGAAAGAGTACTATTATTGAAAACAAAATTGATAAAGGTTAAAAGTAAAAGCTGTTTTGTTTTACTGGTGAATAGAATTCCTACAGTATCCCGCAAAATGCGGGACGACGCAACGAAGCTCAATCGAAGTACAAATGCTGGTATCATAAATATTTTATTACTTCTTTTTAAAAAACAAATTATCCAAAGCCAAAGTCCCCGGCCCGGTAAAAATAAACACCAATGCCAGCAGGATAAATAAAAACGGATACTGGTCGCCCTGGAAAATTTTTCCTTTATCGCCAAGAATAAAAATAATACCGGTAAAAGCAGCAATGGCAGCAATAGATGCAAGCCTTGTAAACAAACCCAGCGTAAACCCTATACCTGCCAGCATTTCTGCAAATTTACCTGCATACGCCCATGCAGCCGGATTAGAATAATGTCTGTCTGCAAACCAACTGCTGTACATTTTCATTTTTTCGCTGTCAAATAATTCCCATCCCTGGTTAATAAGAAGAATGCCAGTGATAATACGAATAATGGCAATACCATTGTTTTGTGAAAGCGGGGATGATGAAAAGAATTTATTCATAATGTTTTTATTGATTAACAGAAAACATTTCTCCACACTTCAAAACTTTATACGGCTGATTTATTTTCTCTGCCTCCATGATAAACACATTTACATCAGCTGTATTAAAATCAAACATATCATAATGACAGGGGATAACACAACCTGCATGAATAGCTTTTCCGAATTCTGCTGCTTCTTTACAATCTAAATTACCAGCCACTTTTCTTTCAGGTACATTTCCATTGACAGGCAATATGGCTATATCAACTGCAAACGGTTTTAATAAATCCACCATTTCATCAAACCACAAAGTATCACCGCTATGATAGATTGCATATTTTCCAAATTCAATTACATAACCCATGTATTTGCAATTGCCGTTTTCATCTCTTTCTATTTCGTTGTGCTTTGCAGGTATGCCATGAAATGTAAATTCATTAATAGTTACAGATTGTTTATCATTTAACCCAATCGGGAAATTGTTTTTGCAACCTGTTCTTTCTGAAACAAAATTCCTGTTGGCTTCAGGAATGATAAATTTTATACTGGGATTATTTTTTAAAACCGGCAGCAGTGTTTCAGCATCCAGGTGGTCAGTATGATTATGACTGGATGTTACGATTGAAATATTCTTTAATAAATCGGGTTTTACAACCAGCTCACTCATTCTTGTATGCGGCTTATCTGTTGTTAAATATTTTTTTGTCAAAGAATCTGAGAGATAAGGGTCAATCAAAACCCTTTTGCTATTCCATTGTAAAAGAAAACCGCTTTGACCTAACCACCAGAGATGAAAATTGTTTTCATCATTCATCAGCGCATCCATTTCAGCAATCAGAATTTCATCTTTTTTTATGGCTTTTATCAATGGCATAAATTAATTGCAGCATCTGGAGTTGGATAAATTATTCTTCGGAAAACTTGTTTCCAAATATAACCAAATGGATAGAGTAAACCTGATTTTCATAGAGAAAACAGGGCTGGTGTAATGTAAATAATTGTAAATTTACTTTTGCTCCGGCATAATATTTTTATATGGATAAAAAGCAGTTTGAATTACTTCTTGCAAATCATCAGGCCGGGCATAGCCTGGAGCAGGCTTTTTATACAGACCCGCAGGTTTTTAATTTTGAATGGCAGCATATCTGGAAAAAACTCTGGCTATTTGCAGGCACAACCGCTGATATACCCAGGCCCGGAGATTATTTTACTTACCCCTTGCAAAACGATTCGGTTATTATTATTCGGGGTAACAAAGGTGAGGTGCATGCACTTCATAATAGTTGCCGCCACCGTGGTTCGGTTATTTGTCTGGAGGAAAAAGGCAATGCACCAAAACTGGTTTGTCCCTATCATCAATGGGTATATGATAAAGACGGCAGTTTGTTAAATGCAAGACTGATGCCCGATGATTTTAATAAAGCAGAATTTGGTTTGCACAAAGTGCATGTGGAAGTAGTGAATGGGTTTATTTTTATTTCACTTGCAAATAATTCACCGTCCTTAGAAAAACTGAAAGATGATTATGCGCCTTTTTTAGAACCCTTTAAAATAAATGAAGCCAAAGTTGCTTTTAAAAAAAGATATGAACTGCGAACCAACTGGAAATTAATTGCAGAAAATTTCCGTGAGTGTTATCATTGCGGCCCGGCACATCCTGAATATTGCAGTGCTGTAATTGGTGCCAATATGAAAGAATCTGCTGATGAAACACTGGCAGACAGAAAACCTGTATGGAAAGAAAATGGATTGGCTACTGAAACAGTAGAGTTTGATAACGGCCATCATTTTGCAATCCGTTATCCATTACGGCCGGGTGTGCAGAGTTATAGCCTGGATGGTAAAGCAGTAGCTATACCCATGGGCGAACATAAAAATTATGATGCAGGAGTGTTGGGCATGGTGGTGTATCCAAATTTCTGGATGGATGCGGTGAGTGATTATATGTGGACGATGAGGTTGACAGCAGTTAGTCCCTCATCAACCATTATTGATTTATGCTGGCTGGTAGATAAAAATGCTGTGGAAGGAAAAGATTATACCGTTGAAAGATTAATTGAATTCTGGAAAATTACAGGCGAGCAGGATTGGAAGCTTTGTGAAAATAATTTTCGCGGCATTGAAAGCAGCGCCTACCAGCCCGGGCCATATGCACCCGTGGAAGAAGATGTGGCGAAGTATGTGGATTGGTATCTGGGGCAATTAAAAACAAACATTTAATTTTTAGATTTTCTTTTACTGACTTATGATTACATTTTTCCAACCAATTCAGAATTGTGAATAAAATTTTACCAATCAATCGTTCTTTCATCGTCATTTTCATCATTATCGCATGTGTGGCCGCACTTTCAAATTGCTTAAACAAAGGCAGCGATAAAAAGAATGAGGCACGTCAAGCAGATTTCACGCAATATGCCGGCTCAGGAAAATGCGCAAGTTGTCATAAAGATATTTATGAAAAACATTTGCTGACCGGACATTTTCTTAGTTCGCAACTGGCAGATGAAAAAACTATTAAAGGCAGTTTCGATTCAACTAAAAATAAATATGTTTATAATCCTTCGCTGTACATCGCAATGGAAAAAAGAGACAGCGGACTTTTCCAGGTAGTATATTTTAAAGATGAAGAAAAAAAAGTAATGCCTTTTGATATGGTGATTGGGTCGGGTACAAAAGGTCAATCATTTGCCTATTGGTTAAACAACCGTCTTTACCAATTACCCATTACCTATTATTCCGTAGCTGAGCAATGGAGTAATAGCCCGGGTTTTCCAAATAAAGTTCAGTTTGACAGACCAATTACTTCACGCTGTTTGGAATGTCATGCAACATTTGCTGGATTGCTTTCCGCTCCTAATGCAGAACCGGAGGAATATAATCATAAGCAAATGATACTGGGAATAGATTGTGAAAAATGTCATGGCCCCGGTGCAAAGCATATGGATTTTCAATTAAAAAATCCTGATGAGAAAAAAGGAAAATTCATCATTACTCCTTCATCGTTTTCAAGACAGCAAACATTAGATATGTGTGCCGTTTGTCACGGAGGAAATCTAAAGAAGACTCAACCTTCATTTAGTTTTATTGCCGGTGATAAACTTTCAGATTTTTTTGAATTGGATTCAGTAAAAACAACTGCAATAAATTTTGGCACGGCTGATGTGCATGGCAACCAGTATGGATTGTTACAGGCAAGTAAATGTTTCAGGATGAGTGAAACGCTTACCTGCAACAGTTGTCATAACACACATGAAAATGAAAGAGGAAAGCTGGCTGTTTTTTCACAACGCTGTATGAACTGTCACAATACCGGGCATGAAAAAACCTGCACGGTAAAAAATATCAGTTCAGATATCATGAAGGAAAATTGTATTGACTGCCACATGCCGGTTGGCCGTTCTCAATCCATTGTTCTTTTTACACCTGATTCTGAAATTCCAAAAGCTGCAATGTTCCGTTCTCATTTTATAAGTATAAATGAAGAGGCTGTAAAAAATTTTATGAACGAAAAAAGAAATGAGAAAACTAAAATAATTAAACCGTAACCGGGACAATTTCTTTTTTATTTTTCATAAAAACCCAAAGCAGGGCTACTACAATAGCTACTACTATTGCATTTATCAAAAATACATCAGCCACCGTCAACCCTTTGCCTAAAAAATACTGTGTCCAGTAATTCCCTGCAATAGCCCCAATACCAAAGTAGGCAGCGTATAAAAGTGATTGTCCGGTTGCCAGCCATCTTTCATCTACCATTTTATTTACATACTCCACACATACTACCCAGAATAAACTCCAGCTAAAACCATGCAGTAGCTCAACAGGCAATGCAGCAACAGGTGTTTTAATAAAATGATATAACAACATTCTTACTACGGTTGCCAGTACAGTAATTATTAAAGTTGTTTTTAATCCCAGCCGTAAAATAATCCTTGCAGAAAAATAAAAGATGGGCAGTTCACACAACCCCTGGAATGATAAACCATAGCCCACTAATGAATCAGATGCGCCATTGTCTTTCAGGTATGCCGAATAATAATTCCAAATAGTAGTAGCGCCAACAGAAACCAGGAATACGCAGAATAATAAAAATAACAAGGAACGGTTTTTTAGTACTGCCCAAACATGACTGTAAGCATTAGCTTCTGCCTTTGCTTGCTTGCTTGCCGGCAGGTCATGTACTTCATCTTTTAAAAAGAAACTGAAAAGGAATGCGAGAAACATAGTGATGGCAGATACAATAAATATGACAGTGATATCCACAGCATCAATTACCTGCCCGGTAATAATGGTAGTAAAAGCAAAACCGGCTGCACCATAAAACCGGAGTGTGCCATAAGAAAATTTCGGGTTTTCTTTTGCAATCAGCAATGCCATACTATCCAGCACCGGCTGAATGGTATTATAAAACAACGACATAATGATGGTAACAATAACCAACCAACTAAAACCACCATTGTATAAAAATCCCCAAAAACTTATTGATGCAAGCAAAGTAGAAATCAATAATGTTTTTTTGTATCCAAGCTTATCTGCCAGAAAACCATAAATGGGTTGCACGGCAAACATCATAATGGGTGTAATGCTGAGAATAAGTGCAGATTGCGTACCTGTTAATCCATGATAAATGCAATAGTCATATAACTTGGGTAACCATGCCCCTGTGCAGCAGAATACTAAAAAATAAATAATGCGAAGAGCAGTGGCTTTTGACATTAATTGGTTGTGTTTAATAAAGAGGCTGCTTCTTCATCAATCATAATTACTCCCTGCGGATGTGTTTGCATAATACTGGCAGGAAAGTAGGAATGAACTTTTTCTTCAATGGCTCTTCTTATCACATCAGCTTTTTTATTTCCATTAGCTATCAATATTACTTTTTTTGATTCCATCAGGTGTTGCAGGCCAAGAGTGATTCCCTTACTAAGTGTGACAGGAGTTTTAAAATATTTTTTCCCTACTGATAAAGTAACAGGGTCAAGACTGATAACATGCGAATGCTTATCAAATGAAATTCCCGGTTCATTGAAACCGATATGACCGTTCATACCAATACCTACAATCATTAAATCAATACCGCCTTTTTCTAAAATAATTTTATCCATCTTACTGCATTCTTCTTCAAGTCTGGCAGACATAGAATCAAACAAATGAATTTGCGAAGCGGGAATATTTAACGCCTGCAATAAATGGTTTTGAAAAAACCAATGACAGCTACCTTCGTTTTGCGGCGGTACTCCCACCCATTCATCAAGGCCAATAAAACTAATTCTGCTGAAATCAATATTTTCTTTTTTTGCTTTTTCTGCAGTTAAAGTACAAGTGAGTAACGGGGTGCTGCCTGAAGCCATACATAACACAGCATCTGGTTTATTTTTTACCAGCTCAATTATTTCATCAGCTGCATGTGCAGATAGTTTCTGGTAATCTTTATAAATATTTATTTGCATAGGCTATAAACTTTCTCTTACTTTTTTGGCACCCTTTACCATATTATTTAATTTTTGCCGTGATGCCCACCTGGCTGTCTGGCTCAGGCCGCAATCTGGTGCCACGGATAATTTTTCAGCTGGAATATATTTTAAACAACGGTTAATTCTTTCCACCACATCATCTACGGTTTCTATATAATAATTTTTTACGTCAATGATACCTACAGCCACATTCATTTTTTCTGCAAATGGTTTTAGTAATTCTATTTCTGAAAATTCACGGTTGGCCATTTCAATATGAATTTCATTTACACTCAATTCCAAAAAATCAGGCAGCATTGGTTTTATACTCCTGTAACCAACAGGACGGCCCTTAAAATTTCCAAAACATAAATGCGTACTCAGGTTGCATTTACCAACTATTGCTTTTACAGTACGGTTAAAAATATCAACAAACCTTTTGGTATCTTCTTTATAAGCATAACAACTCATGCTCGGTTCATCCACTGTAATTTCCGTACAGCCGGCAGCAACCAGTGCTTCCAGTTCTTTACTGATGATGGGAAGCAAGGCTTCAGTAATTGCATAACGGTCTTTATATTTTTCATTTGGCAACAATCTTCCGCTCAAAGTATAGGGACCAGGTACACTTGCTTTAAGTATGGGGCCGGCAGGAGCAAGTTTTTTTAATCGTTCAAATTCTTTTACTGTACCTAATCCATTCGGCGCAATCAGCACGCCAACAATATTATTTTTTCCACGCTGGTCATGTGCTGCGGGGCCAAATTTTCTTGTTTCAGTTTCATTATTTTCAATTCCTTTAATAAAACCATAAAAAGATAAATTAAAATCAAGACGGGTTTGTTCACCATCGGTTATCACATCAAGTCCAGCTGTGGTTTGGTCATGAATAGCAGCAATCACTGCATCTTCAATCATCTCTTCTATATCTGCTTTACCAAATTTGTCCATGTTTTGCGCCGCAAACTCCAGCCAACCGGGAAAGGGATAGCTCCCTACTACTGTTGTACGTATTGGAATTGAATTCATGTTTTAATTTTTATGATTCCAGCTTTTGAATTACTAGTTAGCTTTTTTTGCGCCTGCCTGCCGGCAGGCAGGTCGCACTCTTGTACTGAAGGAATTCTATTCTGCAAAAAACAATTACTCCACTCAATATTCAATCAGCTTTATTTTCGATTCAACATTGAACCCCGAAGGGGTTCTAATACATTCCTTTATTATTATTCTCCGGGTTTCACCCGGAGCTATTAATATTAAACCCCTTCGGGGTTTGCATCACACAATTATATTATTTCCAGCTTTTATCAATCTTTATCTTTTATCATACATTAATTATCTTCAATCAATTCCTATCAGTATCAACAGGCAGAATATTTTTTTAACCAATTTCAAATTTGTAAAGATGCTGCTAACATAATGAATCTTCGCAAGTCCCCCTTCGGGGGATTTAGGGGGCTAGGTCTTTCATACGTTGCGAATGTTCATCATACGCAGCTTCAAATAATGCTTTTGCTTTTTCATCTCCCACTACTGATGCGGCAGTTAAAACTTTTGGTGGTTGACCGGCTTCAGTTAAAATTTTTGCAACCTCTGCTTTAATACTATTTACCATCATAATGCCGCCAACAGTTGAGCCGGGTGATACCGGTGTTTCCAACCCATCAATATAAATCATTGAATCACCAACGGGTGCACCTGTATCAAGAACAATATCTGCAAAATCAGAAAGTTTTTTCCCATCTGTTCTTTTACTTTTACTTTTTGCTGAATGTTCTTTTGTTATCAAAGCCACCACTTTAATTTTCTTCTGCTGAAAAAGTTCTGCCATTTCGATGGATACAATATTAGTTCCGCTGGATGAAACAACGAGTGCACAATCTTTTTCACTCAAAGAAAAATTTCTTAAAATTCTTTCTGCCAGCCCGGATACATTTTCCAGGAACATGGCCTGCCTTTGTCCGTTTGCTCCGGTTACATTGTTATGATAAGTAAGTGATAACTCTACTATAGGATTGAAGCCGGGAAATGAACC
>JANOJO010000005.1:0-4544 GCA_031418795.1 Bacteroidota bacterium
ATAGGTATTGAACCTTCTGCCATCCTCACTTTTCGTGATGAGTATGTTGACCTTGCGGACGATGAACAATTAGAAAATGCAAAACAATTAGCCAGCAATGTTTTTTTGATTGATGAGTTTATTGCTAATGAAATTGAGAAAGGAAATATTAGGAAAGAACAATTCACCAAAGAAAAAAGAAATATCAAACTGCATGGGCATTGCCAGCAAAAAGCTTTATCAAGCGTGGCGCCTTCAGTAAAATTATTATCGCTGCCGGAAAATTATTCTGTTGAAACGATTCCTTCGGGTTGTTGCGGTATGGCTGGTTCTTTTGGTTATGAAAAAGAACATTATGAGTTGTCAATGAAAATTGGTGAGTTGGTTTTGTTTCCTGCAGTTCGCAAACAAACTGATGAAGTAATTATTGCTGCGCCGGGAACAAGCTGCCGGCACCAGATAAAAGATGGCACTGGGAAAAAAGCATTTCATCCGGTGGAAATATTGTGGGAAGCTTTAATATGATTTTTATTTTGAACCACAATAGAAACATAGGCACATAGTAATACACACATAGAAGTTTTTATTTGATTTTCTATGTGAAACCCTATGTTTCTTATGTGCCTATGTGGTTCAATAAATTCAAAACGAAAAGACGAAGAATTTATTTATTTCACTCCTTCACTCGTCATTACTACCCGCTTCATAGTTCCATCTTTATTGTAATAGAGATAATCAATACAAACAGAACGGTGAAAACTACCAGCATCCGGAACCAATGCTCCATTATGATAAATGAAATAATCCTTTCCTTTAAAATTGATAATTGATTGATGGTTTGTATTGCAGTTGCCGGCTATTTCATTTATTATTCCTTTGTATTCCCAGGGCCCTTCAATGTTTTTACTCATGGCATAGGCAATTTTTTCTGGAAACTCATAGGCATAAGAAAGATAATACCAGCCATTCTTTTTATGTACCCACGGAGCTTCTGTAAACTTTGGCAATTCAATTTTTTTAAATGCCCCATCCATTTCAATCATATTCTCCTTCAGTTTTACGTAATGCAATGTGGTATTGCCCCAGAATAAATAAGCCTGTCCGTTATCATCAATAATAACTGTCGGGTCAATATCATCCCAACTTATTTTTGCTTCGGTGGTCATATCATTCGTGATTAATGCTTTTCCAATAGCATCTTTAAATGGCCCGGTTGGGTTATCACTTACCGCTACACCAATTGCTTTACCACGATGCGTACTGTCATGTGTGATAGCAACAAACCAATAAAATTTTTCGTTGCGTTCAATTACCTGGCTGGCCCATGCATCATCTTTTGCCCATTTAAATGCTTTTATGTTTAACGGTGATGGATGTTCTGTCCAGTGTTTCATATCTGAGGTGGAAAAACATAACCATTCATTCATTACATACCTGTTTTCTTTTACAGGCGCCACATCATGCCCGGTGTAGAGATAGACTTTTTCTTTATACACTAATGCAGCCGGGTCAGCGGTGTATTTGTGAGTGATGATGGGATTACCATCTGAAGTAAATGTTGTATCAGCCCCCCTGTCCCGCCATGCGGGATTCTCAGACTCCGATTTTGCAGGAGTCGTTTGAATATTTTGAGCATTTGCTTTTATTATAGTTGCAAAAGCGATTATTGTTAATGATAAAAATAATTTCATGAAACTTGTTTTAATATATTTTTATTCGGCATAAACCTCTTTAAGCTGGAGGGAAAGGTATTTAAATGATAGCGGTATATCATTAGCTGGGTTACTGGAATTGGCTTCAATAAAAATATGTCCTTTATAATTTGCTTTTCGCAATGCCCTTAAGTAAGGCTTGAAATCATCGCCCATAACACCAGGCATTGACCGTGTTTGTTTTTCTGCAATTTCACAATGACCCAATACATCTGCTGCATCAATAATACTCTGCGGCGATTCATTTTCCCTCATCATATGAAAGATATCTACATTCAATCTGAAGTTCGGATGATTTACTCCCCGTACTACTTCTGCTGCAGATTTTACTGTATTTAGAAAATTTGTTTCGCTGGATTGAAGGCTTTCCAGTGCAATCATAATTTCATATTTGCCTGCAAGCTGGGCAAGCTTCTTACATAAAATAATAAAATCAGTCTTCGCCTTTGCTGCATCATAATCATCGGGAATTCTGCGGGGGCCGCCACTACCCAAAACAATACATGGTATTCCTGCTTTTTTGGCTCTCGATAAAATTGTATCTGCATAAGATAATACACGACTCTCATCCACATCCGGTCCTGCAATTTTAATATTGCCAGGAAAAAAAACATTGCAAAGAAATACTTTGCACCTTGCATTTTTTATGCATAAAATATTTTGTTGAAATTGTTCTTCGGTTACTGATGGTGAAAGCATTCTTCCTACTGATTCTCCAATCAACCGAAACCCCGATGAATAAACCAAACTATCCTGTTCCAGGCGATATACAATACCTAATTGAGGAATTGATTCTTTCCCAGGCATGAAGCCAAACAATACAATAAAAAATATTGCTGAAAGAAGAAGTCTGATTTTTAATTTCATTGCAGATAATTATTTATTTCTTATAAGTTCTCTTCAACCATTCTTCCGGCACGGGAATAATACAAATATTCATACTCCTGTTATCCGCCGAAAGCATGGCGGATTGAATTTGAATTTTTGTACCATCGGGGCTCATGGTTGGATGCGGATGGTCTCCTGCTGTTGTTTTATGCCCGGCGGAAAGTAAAATCATTTCATTGGTATGCCGGTCAATTAAATAAATGCTTCTTGTGAAATCATCACCCACTGCGAAACGACCATCGGATGAACCACTCACATGCCATAATCCACTTCCGCTTTTTGTTTGACCCGCAATTGTCATCTCTCTTGTACGAAGATTAACAATAGCAAGCCCGGTTGGTTTTTCTCTTGTGCCCGATGGTCCCCATGCAGCTTCCTGTCCGGGGTTTGCTCCACTCACTGGTGTTCCTGCATCAATAGTTTTATTTGTACCGGGAACTTTCCGATGTCCCATGATTGCAATCGCTACTTCATCTTTTGCAATCACTGCTTCATGTGTTACCCATTCATATTCTGATTCCGGATAGAGAGAACGTAAACCAGTTCCATCACTCATTACTGTCCATGTACGTTGAGGTGATTTACCACCGGTCTCCCAACAAAAAACAATTTCACCTGCCACCCATGGATTGGTTTGAATATGTCCGACCTGAAATGGAACAGAGATTACATGTTTTATTTCTCCGGTATTTATATTCATGCTTCCAATACCTGATGGACCCTGGCCCATATTTCTTGGTCCAAAATTCTTTTCCAGTTTTGTATCCGGCGCTAAATGTTTTGTTGCTTCCTGAAGACCTACGCGAAAATAAGCCCACTCTTCATCACCATCCAGCGCCATATCACCACCGGCGCCCAATTCTTTTGGTGTGGTGCCACAAATACGCTGGTATGCATCTGCTTTTTTTAATGTGCCGGCATTGCTATCCGTAAATAATTTATCAAGGTCAACTTCTATAATTTGTACCGGGCTTTGTACACGGCGACGGGCTGTATCGCCTGGTGTAGTTGGGATAGTATCTGTTTTTGCATTACGCATAAAATAAAGCTTCATACTTTTCCGTGCAATATTCAGCATACCTGTATAACCTCCTTCTGTAACCTGAACTATATCTCCCGTTTTTTCATTCACAGCCATTGCTTCACCTCTTACACGATTGGAACGAAAGATGAGCCATTGCCCGTCGGATGTCCATTGATTATGCGTTTGATAAATTTTTGAATCGCCGCTTTGTGTACTGGTAAGAAATAAAAGTTTGGTTCCTGTTACAGGGTCAATAACTTCTTTACGTTCGGATGGAAAACGTTTTCCGATTTGTGCAGGAACTGATGTTGACAGAAAAATTGCTGCACATAGTGTTGTAATGAATAGATAGTGTTTCATTTTATGATTTATGTTTTTCTAAAAATTTTTTTAACCCTTTTAAAACCTCACCCCCAACCCCTCTCCAAAGGAGAGGGGGAGTAACAGTCCTATAATTTTATTTTTCGTTTCTACCAATCAATTTTTAGTAATGAAACTCCCTGTCTTGGTAAATGAATCTTCAATATCCTTTTACCTTTTACATTCTTGCTTACATAACTATTCATCATTTGCAACTGACCAGCTTGTTCCAATAATTTTATTTGTTCGGCTGTTGGATTTTGCGGTGACTCCATTTTCTTCCATACCTCATACGAGTTGCTATGCTCATTATCTATCCGGTACTCCGTTACAGTAATTGTTTTAGCAATCAATCCATCAACATTAATATTTATTTCTTCAGCAGCTTCCTGTTTATCTTCATCATGATAATTCCATACCATGATAGTGGCTGAGTTTTTATCTTTTACTGCCAATGCACCAATATCAGTTTGTTTGCGTACACTGCTGTCAACAAATGTTTTTAAATCATACATACGGTTGCCGCTGACAGCAACACGATTCCCTTTCATCATACCAAACATGCGGAATACATTCAACAC
>JANOJO010000006.1:0-1740 GCA_031418795.1 Bacteroidota bacterium
CTTGGTGAGTATCCTGAATTAACAGCGAAAGGAATTCCTCCAACCGGAACAGAAAATTATGGAGGTTCAGTAGTAACTGCTGGTGGTTTATTATTTATTGCTGCTTCACGGGATGGAAAATTCAGAGCGTTTAATAAAACAACCGGAAAGCTTTTGTGGGAAACTGATTTGCCTGCTCCCGGTTTTGCCACACCATCTGTTTATGTATTGAATGATAAACAATATATCGTTATTGCCTGTGGCGGAGGAAAGTTGGGTACAAAATCCGGTGATGCTTATGTGGCATTTGCATTGCCGGATGTAACAAAGTAAGGATTATAAAACCGGCGTGATATTTCTTTCTGCTTTTCTTTCTGCAAAAAAAATAGCAAGAAGAATTGTAATAAGAACAACACTGTATTCTGCTCCTCCCAATGTCATTCCAACCACAAACCACCCATTTTGCCAATGAACAGTGATGATGCCGGTGATAAGTATTATTATTTCTCCAATACAAAATGTTTTTACAAACTGCCGGAAGAATATTAAGAACCCACCAGTCAACTCAAAAATTGTAACTGCCCAGGCTAAGTAAAAACCAAATGGAAATCCTTTGCCTTCAAGAAAATCACCGAAGCCCGGAAGTGAATTGTTATAAATCCTGACAGCAGCATGAAGTATAAAAACTATTCCCATCATCATTCGCAATGCTGCGATGGAATGTGTGGGTTTAAGAAGATTGATTGCCTGCATTATTTAACTCTTATGCTTTCTCTTAAAAAATAAAACCAGTATTGGATAAACAATTAATGCTATTACAATGGAAATGATGACTGCCGTGTCTCTGCCCAATTTAAAGAAACGCTGGTTTAAAAAAATAAAACAAACAACTATTAAAATGACGACTATATATCTCAATCGGTCAGACATAAAAAACTAGTTTAGTTTCATATCTGTAATTATTTTTTCAATTTTTTCATTTAACAATTTTGTTACTTCATCAAAACCACCGGCATTATTCAGTTTTTCATTCACACTGAAGTAAAATTTAATTTTCGGTTCGGTTCCACTAGGCCTTGCACTTATTTTACTTGCGTCAGCTAATATGAACTGAAGCACATTAGACTTTGGCAGTTTTATTTCCCACTCCGCTCCTGTTACAGGATTTTTTCCTATACTTAATTCATAATCCAATAACTGCACCACGGCAGAACCAGCAATAGAAACCGGAGGGTTATTTCTGTAGCCCGACATCATATCCGCTATCTGCTGCTGGCCATCCATTCCTTTTTTAGTAATGGAGATCAGGCTTTCTTTATAATAACCATATTGCACATACAGATCAATCAGTTTTTCAAAGAGGCTTCTTCCTTTGTCTTTTTCATAAGCCGCCATCTCACATAATAAAGCTACTGCGCTTACCGCATCTTTGTCACGTATTTTATCCCCAATCATCAAGCCATAACTTTCTTCTCCGCCAATTACATAGTTTTCCTTTCCTTCTTTTTCTTTTATCAGTTCAGCAATCCATTTAAAACCTGTAAGCACATTGTAACAGGTAATATTATTTTGCCTTGCTATTTCATCAATCAATTCAGTTGTCACAATTGTCTTTACAACCATATCATTTGCGCCTGCAATGCCTTTTGCCTTTCTTGCTTCTATCATATAATTAAAAGCAAGCACGGCAGTTTGATTGCCATTTACCAATACCCAGTTCCCATGATGATCTTTTACTCCTATACCCACCCTGTCACTGTC
>JANOJO010000007.1:0-6553 GCA_031418795.1 Bacteroidota bacterium
AAAGGCTGCTTCGCCATAGGCTGTAATGCTCGACTTTGCTTTGGTATTATAAAAAGGCAGTTTATCTAACAAACGTGAAAGCCGCGGTATTTCATTGCGGTAATCAAAGTCCACACCATACATCGTGTTACGAATGGGATCGTCACCATAATTTTGTTTGGTAAAAAATGGTCTTTCACTCAACCTGACTATTGTGCCACCCAGTGTAAGTTTTTTGCTGGCGAGATAATCTAACCTCAAAGCCATGTAATTTTTTGTTTGCAAACCAAAACTGCCGTTGTTTTCATACTGTACATTTACCGGCAAGCCTGCATTGATGATGGCCTGGTTTATTATTTTTAAAGAACCAAGATCATAATTTATTTCGTAGTCAATATTTTCACGCAGTATTTGTCCACCAGCAGTTACTGTTACCGATCCTCTCGGAATATTAAAACCAAGCTGGTACTCCGATGTGCCTAAGCCTGATTTACTTTTTCCGCTGAACTTAAAACGATTGAGGTTGGCATAAGTTTGAGCAATTGCTTTTATCGTATCGTATAACGGGTAATATAGATATTTGGCACGTTGTGTTGCACTATCGGCTCCCACATACACATACTCCAAATCTTTTCCGAAAGGTTCCAGCACCGGAAAAATAATCCGGCTTTGAGATGCAATGACGGTGAACCCTTCCACAAAATCGAAACGGCCATCCGGTTGTGGATCGTTTTGGTTATTTAAACGATCCAGGTTTAATAATGAAATCATCGGCTGGCCTTTGTATGGATCGCTTACATCAACCGGCGGTAAATATCTTTTTTCTCCCAGGCTTGGCTCTTCATATAATACATCGAGTTCAAAATCTGACCGCTCCAACTGGCCAAAGCCCACTGAATAAACATTCTTCATCATCAAATCCCAAATGGGGAGTTGGGTACGCTGCGAAGTTGCTTTTAATAATTTTAAAAAGATCACCGGTTGTGATGTGCCTGTGGAATCTGGTGGAATATCAGTAGAAAATTCTCCCACCTGATATACTTTACCATTGTAAGTATATTGAAATGCGATGCCCATCACCTCATCCGGTTGCAATTGCTGGTTGAGTGAAATAAAACCTACCTGCGGATTAAAATAATAATCGGTTGGTAAAAGTTTGCGGGCAAATGTTTTTTCAAAATCCTGCACGGGCTGCAATCCCATACCTGTTAATACACTTTGCACCTGCGAAGAATTTCTTGCACCCGGATTATTTACCAAAGATGTATAAAGATTATTTGCATTATTTCTTGGAGGAAAATTTCCAATTCCACCCCAGGGTCCGAAAGGTTGTCCTTCACCAATATCCATCAGTGCCACTATATCTCTTGTATCTGTTGTAGCGCCTGTGCGGTTTGTTATCCAAACTTCTACCCTGAGTATTTGAGCTAATGAAGTAACAACCGGCAGGTTCTTCATTGCTTTATTATAATTGCTGCGAAAGAATTGCGACATCAGGAAGTGCCGGTTCTCTTCATACTCATCTGCTTTGTAAGTAAATTTTTGAGAGGCAGACCCGCCCTGTATGCCGAGTGATTGCCGCTGTGAACGCTGCGTGGCAAGTACAGTGGTAACAAATAGTTTTCCAAACTGCAATTGTGTTTTCAATCCAAATAAGGATTGTGCACCTGGTATCAATGTACTCTTGGATGTAAAACTTGTATTACCTGCCGTGAACTGTTTTAGTATTTCATCGTCTTTACCCGCATAATCAAGTTTCAACTGATTGTCGAAATTGAAATTGGAAAGTGTGTTGTAATTAATGGGCAATTTTAATTTATCACCAATATTTGCGTCCACCTGAAACTGACTGTTCATATTAAAATCAAGGCCGCCATTATTTCTTGAACGCTCCGGTAAAGTTGGGTTGTTTATTTTTTGCCCCTGGTAGCCCATGCCAATATCCACATATCCGTTTGGTTTAATATCAATTTTTCCGTTGCCAACAATCCTGTTTACCCAATCATTTATAAAATTAAATTTTGGTTTGTACTGGCGGCGGTTAAGGTTGGAGAGCAGGCTGGCTCTTTTTCTGAAATATTCTTTTTCATCTTCTTTTCCCTTAATGTCCAAAAACTCTTTCATGGAAAAAGACATCGGTGTGCGGTAATATTTATCACCTATTTTTTCTATCACATAATATTGTTTTGTTACCGGGTCGTATTCAATATTTCTTTTTATAAAATTGGTGTCCTGTAAATTAAATGGATTTTGGCTGGGGCCTGAATAAGTACCTTCATGGCGATATTTTGCCGGAGCCGGAAAAGTATCTGTTTGAAAATAATTATCAAAAGTAAATGGATAGGGAACTGCATTTGACTTTTTAGCAAAGACAAATAAACCGATGGTAAATACCAGCGTACGAAGCATGATGGAGGACTTAGGGATCAAAACTTTCTCAACAGAATTAGTTAGGTAAAATTTTCAATCGATAGGCTTACAGAGTTTTTAAAGCTTTCTTGATAACTTCTTCAATAGCTGTTATCGCAGGGTCGGATTGTGTGACCCTTTGAATTGCCTGATCGGCAGCATTCCGGGCAATGCCCAAGGCCATCAGTGCATTTAACGCATCGGTATGCAAAGTATTGTTTTTCAAATGAGAAATATTTGTTCCAACTGTTTGTTTAGCAAGCTTATCTTTTAATTCCAGCACCATTCTTTCGGCAGTTTTTTTACCTATGCCTTTTATACTTTCCAGGGTTCTGGTATCGGCCGTTACAATTGCTCTTGCCAGCTCCTCTGGTTTCATGTAGGACAACATTATTCTTGCAGTTGTTGCTCCAATGCCTGAAACAGAAATAAGATGGAGGAACATTTCTTTTTCTGCCAGATCAAAAAAACCAATCAAGAGATGTGCGTCTTCGCGGATGAGCAAACAGGTATGCAAGATTCCTGTATCAAGGTTTTGAATTTTTGAGTAAGTATTTAAACTTATCAGCACCTCATAACCTACACCGTTTACATTTATATGCACAACAGCCGGGCTTTTAAAAACAAAATCACCTTTTAGAAATGCAATCATGGCTGCGAAAATAAGGAATTGCTTTTTGAGTAATTGGGAAATGGAAACCTGTCCGTCCGGCAGGCGGGTTAGGTATTTGTTAAGAATATAGATATTGCCTGGAGGATATTCGGATGGGTTGTTGTAGAATGTTTGTGGAGGTTGTTGGGCTTAAAGCTGACCTGCAAAAAAATCTGGCTGCTAAATAATAGTTACTGCTCTTAGTTCGTCGTTGGTAGGCTATGCATCCCGATAGCTATCGGGACCAACACATCATACCAACCGATGGCGTGCTGCTTTCTTCATTACTCTACCAACATTGGCGGAGACAACATGCTCAGGACATCGGGGGAGACCGAGACCTTACAACGGAGTTTCTTACTAATCGATCCTTTATCACCCATTAGTTCACCTAACTTAAATTCCTCTAAATAAAAGTAGGGCATAAAAAATAAAAGAGATTCTGCTTTTTCGATCTTGAACTTGAAATCAAAAAAACCATCTTTATCCAAAGAATCTTTGTTATGGGAGGTTTCAGCTAATTCAGTTCTACTACTCAGTATATTGCTTTTGTCTTTTATCGCCTTAAAAATTTCCACACCTGGAATACCCAAACAAGTAAGGGTATCATCAGTAAGGCATACTCTTCCTATTAATCGTAGCTCTTTTGATTTACTATCAAAGAAGGCTTTACTAATCGCAATGTAAAATTTATGTGTTTCTATTAATGGATCATCATATTCCTTTATCAAAGAATCTTGCTTCACCAAAAACTTAGTAACATGATACCTATAAATTGTTTTAACAGATATCTCTTTGGATTGGCAAAAAGTATGTGCTCCTAAAAGAATAAATGAAACTATTAGAAAATAATTTCTCATACTAATAATTTTGTTTAGTGCTATCTACAATTCTATGTCCAGAAGCTACTCCTGGATTTGGTGTATACCTTGGGTCTGTAGTAGTTAAAGTCTTGGCTCGCTGTTGTGCAGAGCTATGTGCATCATCATAAGATTTTCCGTTCCCAGTTCTTTCAGCAATTTCAATCATTTCATGAAGCACTACTGATGCTCTAGGTACAACTTTATCGGTTCCTGGCTCTGTATAATAACTATCGGGGCTAATAACTAATTGACCATCAAGTTTAGGGTCGCTTGGTACAAAAGTGAAGCCCGCAGGATTACCATTTCCTTTTTTAAATCCATACGGTTCTTTTGAAGTACTTGAGATACCATTACGACCTCTTGAGGGGTCTATATTATCTGTAACAGTAGGCCCAGGCGTTCCAGTCAATACTTCATTCCCTTCATCATTGATTTTTGTAGCCTGTTTACTTATAGATGCATTATTACTTGATGAAATTAAATAATTACGACTATCATCTTCTGTCATTCCCATTAAGGCATATACTCCTGGATCGTTTAATTGTTTTTCTGAAAGCCCTTTTGAATTAAAATCTACCTTTCCGGTAGTAGCATTCACGGAAACCCTTTCCTGAATGCTATTGTCTTGAGGTAAGGCACTTCTTATATCAGCTTCCGCTTGCTTTCTGTTACCGCCTAAATGCAAATCAGGCGACATTCCATCCGGGTCAATAAATCTAAGCGGATTATCAAAAGCGTAATTGTAAAGTGACCATCTACGCATTTTATCGGCAAGAGGGTCTGGTACTTGCCATCTGCCTATTTGAACATCCAACATTCTTGCTCCATAATCATACAACTCTAAACCACTACCGTCACTAAATTCTTTATCCTGCTTTTCCTTACCATTATATTCAAACTTATTATCAGGATTTCCAAAGTTCAACGCCTTAGAACTAATCCCATTCATGGTGAGTCCGAACGGATAGTAGTGAGTCTCTTCCAGTATCGGCCCCCGGTTGTGTATCAATTGTAAATTATCAAAGAACACATTGTACTGGCTTTCGTTGCTACAATAGACATAAATGTAGCCATTTTTTGGAATTGAAATAGTAGGTATCGTAGAATTATTATGATTTTTAAATGTGCCGCTGGTATTTACTGCAGTGCCCACCGGGTCAAAACCACCGCTTACCCATTTAAACTGTTCATCAAATATTATCCAGTTGATAAATGCCTTGGGTGTATTGCTGTTTTGTATTGGTTGGTTGCCGGTTAATCCATTTATTGTTGTGGGAAAACCAGGTTGACTTGTAATTTGTGTACCCGTAATTCCTTTACTGCTTACTAAAGATGTTCCGGCAAAAGCATTGATTAAATCTAATACAATAATATTATTGGTGGATGATGTGTAACCGCTACCGCCTGGTTTTATATGGTAGGATTTTCCAAAAATATTTATGTTATCACCCGCCATTACTTTCAGCACTATACCAAGGCCATTTTTATTTGTGTTGGTATTTACAGTGGCATTAAGTTTATACAGCTTATCGCTGTTGGCTGTATAGTTACTGTATTGGTTATTATTTCGCCTTTGTTGGTAGTTTCCCGAAAGCAGCACGCCATTGTTGGTGTGATGTGCTGGCTTGTGCATAGCCTCACCTTTGTTAAAACTACGGTGGGCAAGCCAGCAACAAATAATCTTTCATACTCTTCGTAACCAAATTTAATCAATCTTTCAAATGTGTAAGAAACCTCTAGTTGTCAAATATGACTTACCCCATCTTTAAACAGCTAATCCTAATCCCCAACCCGCCTGCCGGACGGGCAGGTTCCTAATTCCATCAACCGCCTTATCTTTAACAACTTTTAAAAAAATCAAGATGCCACATTCTCAAGCAAAGAAAATTACAGCGGCCATTACAGCCGTTGGCGGATATGTGCCCCCTGATAAGCTCACAAATTTTGACCTGGAAAAAATGGTGGACACTAACGATGAATGGATAAGAACAAGAACCGGAATTACTGAACGCCGCATTTTAAAAGGCGAAGGCCTCGCTACATCAGACATGGTAGTACCTGCGGTAAAAGATCTTTTGCATAAAAGAGGAATAGATGCTGCAGAAATAGATTGTATGATAGTGGCAACTGTAACTCCGGATATGGTTTTTCCTGCCACCGCCAATATTGTTTGTGATAAATTAGGCGCTAAAAATGCCTGGGGTTTTGATTTGTCTGCAGCCTGTTCAGGTTTTTTATATGGAGTTACCACCGGTGCTGCTTTAATAGAAAGTGGGCGGTATAAAAAAGTAGTAGTAGTTGGTGCAGATAAAATGAGTGCCATTGTTGATTATACGGATCGTAATACCTGTGTTCTTTTTGGTGATGGTGCCGGTGCTGTTTTGCTGGAGCCGAACCATGAAGGGTATGGTGTGCTTGACAGTATCTTAAGAAGTGACGGAAGCGGTGCAAAGTACCTGCATATGAAGGCAGGTGGTTCTTTGCGTCCGGCAAGTATAGAAACTGTAACCAATAAAGAACATAATATTTTTCAGGATGGGCAACCTGTTTTCAAATTTGCCGTAAAAGGAATGGCGGATGTAAGCGCCGAACTTTTAGAAAGAAATAATCTTACAGGCGATGATATTGCATGGTTAGTTCCTCACCAGGC
>JANOJO010000008.1:0-3414 GCA_031418795.1 Bacteroidota bacterium
ATGACGAGATGGTTGAGGCCGGTATTGGAATAGTCATTCCCGGTTAAAATAACTCTAACTTCAATTTTAAAATACGGGATATGATAAAACAATTTTCAACCCTTGTGGTCATATTTCTTTTTTGTTTTTCAGTTTCAGCACAAAACAAAGAACAAAAAATTGTGTTTGATTTTGTAAAAGCTGATACCGCAGATTTTAGAATTATGGTTGCACAAATTAATAATATTTTAAAAGAGGCCCCTTACACAACTATAGAAGTTGTATGCTATGGCGCAGGTCTGTTTATGCTGGTTAGTGACAAAACCAATGTATCAAAAGAAATGGAAGAGATACAAAAAGTCTTCAACGTAAGTTTTGCTGCTTGTGCAAACACCATGCGCAGGATGAATGTTGATAAGACCCGGATATTGCCGTTTGCTAAAATAGTACCTGTGGCAATTCTTGAACTCTCGTTGCGCCAGCAGGAAGGATGGAGTTATATCAAAGCAGGAATTAATTAGTTTTTCTTAATTCTTGCCAGAGTCATTCAATCCAGCTTAAGAATTTTTCCTACCTCATGCCGGTACATCCGGCTGATAGGCAATTCCTGTTTTGCAATCCATACCAATTCATGATTGTACGATTCAATTTTATTTAATGCTATTATATAAGATCTGTGAATCCGTATAAACATTTCTGCTGGCAGCATTTCTTCTACTGAAGAAATAGATTGTTTGGTGATAACAGTATTTGTTACCGTAATTACTTTGATATAATCTTTTATACTTTCTATATACAGAATATCACTTAAAGCAACTTTTATCATTTTACGATCGCTGCGGAAACTTATATACCCATTTGCATCTGATTTTTTGTTTTGTATTTCCTCTTCGGGCCTTGTTTCACTTAATGGTGTTTGCATTATTTTACTTACTGCTTTCAGAAAACGATCAAAGGAAATTGGTTTTAGTAAATAATCCACCGCATCCAGTTCAAAGCCTTCTATTGCATATTTTCGGTAGGCTGTTGTAAAGATCACTTTAGGAGGATTTTTTAATGCCCTGATAAAATCAGTACCTAACAATTCGGGCATTTTTATGTCAAGGAAAATAAGATCAACCGGTTTGTTCTGAAGAAAATTCAAAGCTTCAATCGCATCTGAACAGGTACCCGCCAGTTCCAGTGAATGAACTGAAGTAATGAATTTTTTCAACACTTCAAGTGCAGGCGGCTCATCATCTACAGCCATACAGATAATTTTCTTTTCATTCATGCTAAGCTGGTTGAAGTTTATTCATCAGTTTATAATCCTCTTGTACTACCGGCAACCGCTGCAGGCTAATCTGCAAGTGAACGATATAGCTGTCGCCTGTTGATTCTGTTTTTAAAAAATGCTTTCCCGGGTAAAGAAGTTGTAGCCTTTTCTTCACATTAGCTAATCCAATTCCTTTTTTTCCATTGATGTCATTTGTATCCGGGGGTTTGCTGTTGCTTAATTTAAAATCCAGTTGTTCTTCATTTATATTTATGCGCAGTTTTATCCACTGCTGTCCCCGCATTGCGCTGGCACCATGTTTAAAACAATTCTCCACGAAAGGAATCATAAGCAGTGGAGCAATTATTTTGTTTTTATAAGTTCCGCTTATTTCTACCAGCATGTCTAGGCGGTCCCCATAACGGATTTTTTCAAGCCCGATATAATCATGTATCAATTTTAATTCTTCTTCTACCGGCACATACGTTTTTTGGCCTTCCGTGGTCATATAATTAATCATGCCTGACAGTTTATCTACCAGGCCGGCAGCTTGTGGTGAACCTGTAAGTGTAAAGGAGTAAATATTGTTGAGTGTGTTAAATAAAAAATGAGGATGGATCTGCGCTTTTAGTAATTGTAGCTCTGCCAGCTTATTTTCACGCTGAAGCACTTCGCTTTCGTTTTGTTTTTTATACCAGTCCTTATAATATTTTATAGCGAGCATCAGGCAGCAGGCGGGGATAGCTCCTGTAAAATTTATATTTGAATAAAAACTGTAAAATTTTCTGATAAATTGTGTGAATGGCAACATTTTATCTGCATTCCCGACAATGATTCCCGGGATGTGATATATTCGGGTTAAGAAATAATAATTAAACAAGTACAATAGAAAGGCAAAGAATAAAAAAGAAAAAACGAAGTGTACATATTTTTTTGTAGGAATAAACAATGGCACCAAAAAATAAACCGTTACATAACAGAATATGAGAGGTGAAGGAAGCCTGGATATACTACGAAGCAATTGATAGAGGGCCAGATCGCCAAAAGGTATTGGACCTGGTTTGAAAGCTGTCAACTGTACAGTTGCGGAAAATAATATCCAGCCCATCCAGAAAATCAGGTGACGCAAAAACCGGTTACGGCCTTTTGAGAATATTAGTTCATACTGATTCATAAAGAGATTCTAATTCTTTTTTCTTATTCTTATTCCGGGAAACAGTTTCCAGTTCAAGTACAAGCGTCATGGAAAAATAACCGTTCTCAGCATGTGTTTCTAATTGATGTTTATCCCGGTAGATCATTTTAATTCTGCGTAATGCCTGGTTCAATCCTGTATTTTGTTGCGGCGTTCCATTTATGTTTTCATAATAACCATTACAACCAAGCCGGAAAATAAATTTATCCGCCTGGGCTTTTATTTCAATATCAAGAGTGAGTTTTTGCTGCAGGGAGATAAGTCCCTGCTCGCAACAGTTCTGAACCAATGAAAGTAAAATCAATGGCGCTATGTTTTTTCCGGATATATCTCCCTGTTCCTTCAGGCTGATCGAAATCCTGTTGCCATAAAAAGTTTTTTCAAGTTCCAGGTATTCCCTCATCATTTTTAATTCCTGCTCCAGTGGTATCCATTTTGCTTCGCTTTCATATAAAATAAAACTCAGCAGGTCTGACAATTTTAATATCACTTCCGGTGATTGTTTTGAGCGGCTACGGATAAGACCAGAAATATTCTGCAATGCATTGGAAAGAAAATGTGGATGAAAATTGGTTTTGATCGTTTGAAGTTCAGTGTCAATTTTTTGCTGAAGCAACCGTTCATTCTCTTTTTGTTTCAGGTACCGGATCTTCAGCAACTTAATTATAATGGCAAACCCACTGGCAGCAAGCCCAAGCCCCAATCCATAAATAACCGGTTGAAAAATTCTGATCTGAATGGACAGTTGCTGAAATGGAACCGGTTGGGTAAACTGCACCCATAGTTTTGTAAGCATGTATGCAGCAGCAAGATTCGTTGCGCATAAACAAAAAAACAGGATAATAAATTTGAAATATTTTCCTTTTATAATAAACCGTGGCAGTAAAAAATAAATAGATATATAAACAGAAATGATGCTGACAGGCAAATAGATCATTCGCCCCAGTGCATCTGTATATGTTTTTGAAACAAAAAAATCCTGTTC
>JANOJO010000009.1:0-2636 GCA_031418795.1 Bacteroidota bacterium
TCGTTCAATTGCCGCGTTGTTTCCGAGACAAACTTTCACTCATTTATTAAACAACATCTATTTATGAATCTCGGTAATTGGAAGTTGAAGAGCAGAGAAGTCAGACACATTTCTATTTATATTTGTCAGATGGAAACTCCGGAGGAGATCGAGAAGCTATCGACAGAAAGATTACAAGAGGCACAAATACTTTTTGACAATAAAAAATTTGACGGCGCCTTTTACTTATCAGGATATTCAGTAGAAATTTGATATTGACAAAGCCAAAAAAGAAAACGTATCTTTGTCATTAAGCAACTCACTATTCTTTCAGAAGTGGTCTGAACAATGGAGATATATGCCATGTGGATCAATGGGAGAAACAGAATGCAAAAAGCTGTTAGAATTATTGCTTGATAAGAAAGGGATCTTAGAATGGATAAGAATCAGTTAAAGATAGAAATTCAAACTTTTTTAACAAAGTGTAAGGAGCTGAAAAAGCCAGTAAAGGAGTATTGTCTTAATGAGGCATATCCTGGCGATTCAAGTACATCCTACTTTTTTGATTTAAAAGCCAATTGGATAAATGAAGGCGATTGCTTTGACGCCATTAATTTTTTTACTGATGTAATGTTCGATACAATGAGTGAGGATGCAAGAAGAAAAGTATTTTCTATTAGGGTTTTTACGGACCAAGAAGAATTGCATTGCGATTCCGGAGAAATCCATCAAGTTTCAAAAAAGTCAGCATAAACCTCGACAATTTTTATTGAAGTTGGTTACGTAATAACTCATTATATATTTTTTCAGCTGTTTCCATGCATCGTCTATCACCAGTATTCATTAAATCTGTGTACGCCAGCAATGGATGTACAACTGTTGAATTAAATGTTTGTTGGCCTTTCCAAAATTTTTTATAAACTTTTACTTTCCCCTGCGGATCAGGAATAAGCCTGTATTTTTTCATTAATGTATTTTGAATTTCCTCCGTGTAGAGCGTGAATATTTCAGGTTTTAAATAATTCGTCATAATATCTCCAGCCGGTTCTCCACCCCAAAATGTTTTATCCGGTTCTAATTGCCACTTTTTCCATTCATAATAATCATCGTTTGTAAAGAAACGGAAATTGCCTATATGTAAAGTGGTTTTGAGCTTTTCTTCATAAGCAGCCATCCATTTTTGAAGTAATGCGGCTTTGTTAATAAGCATCATTCGTTTCTTATCATGTAAGATTAGAAATTTTTGTACTTTCAATCCATTGATGATGTAATTAATATTTCCCAATGCTACTCCGGCCTCTTCAGCAATATAGCGATAGGGTTGGTTTAGCAAATTCTCCTCAATTAAAAACAGGTATAAGACTTTTAATCCTGTTGCAGTAAAAGCACGGTTTAGTTCTTTGCCCTGAATTTTTATTTTTTTATGACCTTCTATCCAAACGTGATGCTTATCAGTATGCAAAAAAATATTACCTGCAATGTCAAGCCAGGCAACGTTATTCATACGAAGTACTTCTTTCGTTTTTGGAAAAATATTTTCTGCTATAAGCAGTAAATTATTTGTCCTTTTTGTTTTCGTATTGCCTTCAATTAATTGGAGCAGCTGGTGATTGCGGATTTCTTTTTTTACTTCAGCAATAAAAAATTCTTTCCTGCCATCCGGAAAGATTAATTCCACCTTTCCATCCTGTTCATTATTTGATGTTGTAAAATTTCCCTTAATCCCTGTGTGCTTTTCAAGGTTTGCAAAGGCCATATTTATTATCTTTTCTTCCATTTGCACTATATTACGTTCATATTTATATAATGTTCACGGGACGTGAACAAGCAAATATAATGAACATAAGTGAAAATAAGGCAAGAAATCATAAAAATGGTGAAAATATTAGGTTATTCTGTGTACAGAAACAGAAACAGTGTACAGAAACAGAGACAGTTTACAGAAACAGTTTACAGAAACAGAAACAGTTTACAGAAACAGAAACAGTGCACAGAAACAGAAACAGTGCACAGAAACAGAAACAGTGAACAGAAACAGAAACAGTGAACAGAAACAGTGTACAGTGCACATCTGTACACAGTTTACTGTCACAGTGAACAGTTCATAGTTCAGTTACTGTACACAGTGCACTGAAAAAAACAGTTACGATGATTTTTCTGGTGTATCCTCTTTAGACAATCTTTTTATCAGGGCATATAACATTTTAGAAATTTCCTCTAGTTTGTCAAGAATTTGTTTTAATTTCTCCATTTCAAAGTTGTTTAACAAATCAATTATAACATATGATTCGTAAGCCGATCCACGAGCTATTACAAAAAAATGTCTTTGATCGGCTTTTGAAATCCGACTGGTTCCTTCAGCAATATTTAACACGATGCTCAGACTAGCTCTCCTTAACTGATCTTTTACGATTCGATCTGTCAATTTTGATACAATATCTTCACTTATTAATTTGTAAAGTTCTTTTGCCTTTTGATAAGCAATTAAAGTTTTGAATTCCATTCGACAAATGTTGAATATCGAAGATGAAAAAACAACTGCTTAAATTAAGGATATTTTATAAGAATAAAAGAGTACTGTGTACAGTTTACTGTCACAGTGTACAGTGCACAGTGCACAATTGTACACAGTTTACTGTCACAGTGTACAGTGCACA
>JANOJO010000010.1:0-7851 GCA_031418795.1 Bacteroidota bacterium
CCCGTAGCATGGCAGGCATTGAATAATCTGAAAGAACAAAATATGCTGATCATAAATCAGATTGCACAAACTCTGCCTGCAGATGCCAGGGGAATAGATTTGAATAAAAGAATAATGGAAGTAATACTGGCACAGGATAAAAATGCTTTACACAATATTGTTTTGGATGCATTGAATTATGAAGCAAGGAAACTTATGAAATAATGAAACATGTATTTTTCATAATTTTTTTTACACTATCAATAATATGTTCTGCCCAAAACAACAGGATAAAAGCAGGACTTACTGGTGTCCCCATTTTTCAGGGTGGCTTTGGTATTATAACATTTGGATATGAAAAACTGAACAATGAAAAAAATAAATCATGGCAGTTTACAGCTAATGCTTCTTATGGCAGTATCGCAGCAGATGCCGGAAGTACAAACAGAAAGTGGTTTACATTAGAAAGAATAAATTATATTAATTATAAACCTGATAAGAGCAGGCTTTATTATTCTTTTTTTATTGAAGCAGGAAACCGCATTAAATTGCCTGGGTATTTTCACCCGCCTCCTGACTCCATTTTAAATAAAACAAAATCATTTGAGATAAGCCCTGGCCTGGGTGCAGGTGTTCATTTCAGAATAAAGAAAAAATTCGGGATACAGATTTCTACAGGTCCTAAAATTATTTTCGCAAAAACAAAAGATCAATATTATAATTCGATAACCAGGAAATCTTATTCATCATCATATAACGGGACAAAGTTTGGTTTTAGGTATATGGGTACTTTATCTTATCAATTTTAATTTATGAACAAAGCAAAATATACAGATAGCGGTATCGAAATAAAAAATATTTATACTGAGAGTGATATTTCTCTGATCCCCCCTTCGGGCATCGCCTTCGGCAAGCCTATGGCGACCGAAGGGGGCGGGGGGGCTTTCCCCTTCACCCGCGGCATACAACCCGATATGTATCGTGGTAAATTATGGACCATGCGGCAGTATGCCGGCTTCAGTACAGCCGAAGAAAGCAATAAGCGGTATCATTATTTATTAAGCCAGGGTGTAAACGGTTTGAGTGTTGCTTTTGATTTACCCACACAAATTGGATACGACAGTGATCATGCACTTGCAGAAGGTGAAGTGGGAAAAGTTGGCGTGGCTATAGACAGCCTTGAAGATATGCAGGCATTGTTCAAGGGAATAAAATTGGAAGATATCACCACTTCCATGACTATTAATGCAACAGGATTTATTTTATTATCGTTTTATGTTGCTCTTGCAAAACAGCAAGGCGCTGATTTGAAAAAAATTTCCGGCACTATACAAAATGATATTTTAAAAGAGTACGCTGCAAGGGGCACTTATATTTATCCACCCAAACCAAGTATGCGCATCATCACTGATATTTTTGAATGGTGCGGAAATGAAGTACCTAAGTGGAATACAATTTCAATAAGTGGTTATCATATTCGTGAAGCAGGAAGCACCGCCGTGCAGGAAATAGCATTTACACTAAGCAATGGAAAAGCTTATGTACAGGCAGCAATGAAAAAAGGATTGGATATAAATGTTTTTGGAAAAAGGCTTTCTTTCTTTTTCAATGCACATAATAATTTGTTTGAAGAAGTGGCAAAGTTTAGAGCCGCAAGAAGAATGTGGGCAAAGATGATGAAAGATTTGGGTGCTACAGATCCAAAAGCCATGATGCTTCGCTTTCATACACAAACCGGCGGCAGTACTTTAACGGCACAACAACCGCTGAATAATATTTCAAGGGTTACCATTCAAACATTAGCTGCCGTACTTGGCGGCACACAATCATTACATACTAACGGGTATGATGAAGCGTTGAGTTTACCAACTGAAGAAGCTGCAAAAATTGCATTGCGTACACAACAGATAGTTGCATTTGAAAGCGGTGCACCAGATACAGTGGATCCGCTGGGCGGAAGTTTTTTTATAGAATCTCTTACGAATGAAGTGGAAGAAGCCGCCTGGAAGCTGATTGAAAAAATTGATGCAATGGGCGGCAGTGTGTCAGCCATTGAACAGGGATTTATACAAAACGAAATTGCCCGCAGCGCTTATGAATACCAGCGGCAGATTGAAAGCGGCGAAAAAATTATTGTTGGTGTAAACAAATTTGTTGCTGAAGAAGAAAATAAAATACCCGGATTTAAAATTGATGACAATATCAGAATTTTTCAAATTGAAAAACTGAAAAGATTAAAACAAAACCGTGATGTGGCAAAAGTGGACCAACTGCTTCAGGCATTAAATGATAAAGCCAATAGCGGAGAAAACCTGATGCCTGCGGTGATTGAAGCCGTGGAAAATAAATGTACCCTTGGGGAAATTGCAGATACACTGAGGGAGGTGTTTGGGGAGTATAAATAATATTTTCTTACATTTACTAATAGCAATATGGAGCCAAACCAATATATTATTTTTTTAGAATACTTATCCTCGGCTTTATTAGGCATATTATTATCGTTTAGTGAATTGTTGAGCAGGTATCGTTCCTCTACTTTGATAATGAAATCAAAAAATGCCTGGGTTTACATGCTTATTAATGGCGCCGCTTCGTTAATTGCAATTTATTTTATTAACACCGGAACAATATCATTTGGAGAATTTACAAAAAATTCAGCAGGTAAAGTGCTTACCGCAGGTTTATCTGCCATGTTTATTTTGCGAAGTTCATTTTTTTCGTTTAAGGATAAGGATTCAGATAAAACGATAAACGTTGGTTTATCCGCCATACTTTCTGTTTTTCTTGACAGCGCTGAAAGGGCATTTGATCAAAAACAATCAATCATCCGGTTAAAAGACATAAGAGATGTGATGAAAGATATTGACTTTGATAAGGCAGCCGGCGATTTAACTGTACTTTGTCTCTCTCTGATGGTGAACGTTAGCCAGGACGAACAAACAAAACTGAATGAAAGTATTCAAAAGCTGAAAACCGGCGCTTTGCAATTCGATGAAACAAAATCAATCACTCTGGGTATCCTCATTTCAAGAATTACCGGAATACCTTTGCTGAAAGAAGCGGTATCAACTTTAGGTGTCAACATTAAAGAGGACCCTGAATCTGATAAAAATATTTTTTCTAACTTAGCGGTGGAAAAACAAGGATTAGAATAAGATGGAAAAGAAAAAAGATCAAAATTACAACGATTCATTTTCAGGATTTCTTGATGCCTATTCAAGTTCCGATGCAGTGAGGAATAATCCTGCATTTGATGCAGAATTTGAACAATTGAAAAGCTTACAAACTCAATTAACAGACAGTATAACTGAAGCGGCTGCCACCTTATCCTCAAATAATGAAATAATAAATTGCACCGGGTATCTGGATAATGTTTTTACCAAACATGGTAAAGATAAAATTGCCGTGGTATTTGAATATGGAAATATTTATAAAAGATTTTTAGATTCTTCAAAGAAAATTTCATCAGATAAAATCATCGGCCCTATTAATAAAAGAATAGTTCAAACCTATCTCAATCTTGCTGATCTTTCCAGAAACAAGTCTTTAGCCAAAGTTGCAATTGATATCAGCAGGAATTATAAAAGCCTGCTATAGAATAAAGGCAACAGCATACTATAGTTTTTTACTACCACACATTTTTTAATAAATCATTTCTTACTATTCGCTTCTTTCTTCCACCCATCCTTCAGCGATACCGTTCTGTTGAAAATTAATTTATTATCAACCGATTCTTTATCCAAACAATAATATCCTTTTCTTATAAACTGGAAACGATCAGCCAGGGTTGTATTTTTTATAGAAGGCTCTGCAAACCCTTTCACTATTTTTAAACTATTGGGATTTATATATTCTTTAAAATCTCCCTCTTCATTAGACGGGTCTTCCACTTTAAACAATCTGTCATACTCTCTTACTTCCACTTCCACAGCATCTGCCGCATTTACCCAATGAAGAGTGCCTTTTACATGAATACCTGATGTATCATTCCCGCTTTTGCTTTCAGGGAAATAAGTACACCTCAATTCAGTAATATTTCCTTCAGCATCTTTTACTACTTCATCACATTTTATTATGTATGCACTTTTTAACCGCACCATTTGACCAGGAGCTAAACGAAAATATTTCTTTGAAGGGATTTCCATAAAATCATCCCGCTCAATAAAAATTTCATTGCTGAATGGAAATTCTCTTACACCTCCATTTGGATCTTCAGGATTATTTTCGCTACTTAATAACTCCCGACTCCCGACTCCTGACTCCCGGTTATAATTTGTTATTACCACTTTCACCGGATCAAAAACCACCATGCGACGCAAAGCAATTTTATTCAAATGTTCTCTTAAACAAAATTCAAGCAAACCCACATCCACTATATTTTCTCTTTTTGCAATACCAACCCGGTTACAAAAATCCCTGATGCTCTCTGGCGTATATCCGCGGCGGCGAAGCCCGTTGATAGTTGGCATCCGCGGATCATCCCAGCCAGTAACATAATTTTCATTTACCAACTGCAGCAATTTTCTTTTGCTCGTTACAGTATAATTAATATTGCGCCTTGCAAATTCGTATTGGTGTGATGGATAGATTTCTAATTTTTCAATCAGCCAATCATACAACTCACGGTGCGGCACAAACTCCAGCGTACAAATAGAGTGAGTGATGTTTTCAATAGAATCACTCTGGCCGTGTGCAAAATCATACATGGGATAAATGCACCATTTATCTCCCGTGCGGTGATGGTGTGCATGTTTGATACGGTACAGAATGGGGTCACGCATCAGCATATTCGTATGTTCCATATCAATCTTTGCACGCAGGGTTCTGCTGCCATCTTCAAACTCACCGGATTTCATTCTTGCAAACAGATCAAGATTTTCATCCACAGTCCTGTTACGGTACTTACTGTTTTTTCCCGGCACGGTTGGTGTGCCTTTCATCGCCGCCATTTCTTCGCTGGTGCTGTCATCTGCATAAGCCAATTCTTTTTTTATAAGCATCACAGCAAAATCATACAACTGATCAAAATAGTCAGAAGCAAAAAGTTCATGCTTCCATTCAAAGCCAAGCCAGCGTATATCATTTTTAATGCTGTCCACATATTCCACATCTTCAGTTACAGGATTTGTATCATCAAACCGCAGGTTGGTATTGCCGGGATATTTTTTTGTAAGACCAAAATTTAAACAAATACTGCTGGCATGGCCTAAATGTAAATAGCCATTAGGCTCCGGTGGAAAACGGGTAATGATGGATGAATACTTACCGCTTGCCAGGTCAGCTTCAATTATTTCTTCTAAAAAGTTTAAGTTTTTTTCTTCAGACATTTCTATCACTTTTATTGTTTAATTGTCACCCAGAGCAAAGCGAAGGGTAAGACTCTGTTCTCCCGCCCCGGCGGGCAAGTCTTTTTTTATTTCTTCAGCCATACTGATTCGCCTTCCTGTTTATAGTTGATTAAAAAAAATGACTAAGTGCACAGGAGGCTGGCAAAGATAAAGATTATAGAGCTTGCTGAACCGGAGCAGTATGATGAGTATTGTGATTGGTTTATTGATGAAGAATCTCTTACCAGGAAAAACCTGTTATTTAAATATCAACTGCGGAGTAAAAGAATTTTATGTAATTAAGACCGTTTAAAATAGATTTTTTTTTGACATAGAAATCAAAGGCGTGCTGCTTTCTTTGATTAACTGTTAGGACAAGGAGAAACCTCAAACAATCGGAGATTTGTCATGCCGAAACGGTATGTTTAGTACTTATACTTCTATGGGAAAAGATAGTTGAGGTATCTCGTACTTAATAAACTGTATGAGATACCTCGCCTGAAATTCATTTAAATTGAAATTTCAATAAAGTTAGGCTCGGTATTGTATGACAAGACTCCGCGGAATGGAATTGTTGTTGTTTATAGTTTGTCGTTGGTGGGCTAATAGATATTGTCAGGCCCCGCTTTTGGCAATACTATATGTGTGGCAGGCGGTTTATCAATTTTTATCAGCTTGCAAAAGTATTTTTTTTATCAGGACAATCTGCCCCAAATGGTAGTGGGTATGCTCAATAATTCCGTGAATATTTCTGTAGTAATTTCCGTATTTATTATCCGAAAAGTCTTCCCAAAGCTTACTCTCAGGCAACTGTTCTGTCAGGCTGGCAAAGTTTTCAGCATCAGTCCAAATCTTATTCAACAATTTTTCCCAATCTTCCTGCGAAAGAATTGGTGGATGGGCAAAACTATATTTATCGCTGGCATTGAGTGGTTCTCCCTGTAATACTTTCAAGACTGCACTTACATAATAATTAATATGGTAAATGAGGGTCGCAATGGTATTAAAAGAATAAACTTGTGTTGTAGCTTGTTGCCATGTTATATCAGCCAAATGATCTTTAAGGTTTGACGAAGTCCAGTTGCCTCCAAAATGGATTTCTCTAAAGTGTTTTGCTATTTGCTCTTGTAAATTCATATTCTTGATTTTTTTATTTTCCAGAAGAGTCTCCTCAGTTAAAATAAAATTACAATTTAAAAGAATCTCAGGAGGATGCATTAGGTTCGTTTTGTTGGAACGCTACACACTTGGCTATGCGGCATTCCAACAAATGCATGCTTCATTCCTGAGTATGCTATCAACAGTGGCAAGTTACTGCTAGCAAGGTCCCGGGCGGACAGAATGTTATAGGGCGTTTTTCATTGTTATCATGTCATAAGTCCAACTAAGTTCCCTTAATGTGTAATCTTCAATTTCTTTAGGTTTCATAATTATTTCTTCTATTATTTCAGTGAATTTTTTGTCAAATTCTGTAGAGCTAAGCCACGTTGCAATTTTGATTCCTAAGTTTAGTCTGTCAAATGGACTTCTTAATTTGTTTGGCTTATGTTCTTCAAAGCTATTGTTTATTAGGTCATTCAAGTGAAGAACACTTTGTTTTGTAGGAGTTATTGTCCAAATCGATAATAATTCGTCAATGTCCTTGTATGCTTTTGATAGCATAACTATAATGCTGTCTATCCGTTCAAGTTCTGGCAATGGATAAACTGTCAAGCAATACCGAAAAAATTCATCTGAAAAGTCGCTAAGTAATTTTCGTTCTGTTTGTGTCCACTCATCAAAATTGTAATAGTCAAATCTTGACAATGCTAATTCAGCAGAATGAGAAAGAAATTTCAACTCTGCTGTCAATTCAAGAAATCGGGGGAGAAAGTGTTTGAACTCTTCGATATCTGGTTTTTCAGGTTTAGCTGCAGTATTGTAAGTATAAAGTAATTCAAAAGGGATTTGTCTAACATTTAAACTCACCAAAGAATTTTCTTCTTCGTCCGTAACACAACAAGCAGTACAAATGTCAAGGGGTTTGGTCACTTTATAGTTTCCAAAAGAATTGTAGCTCTGTTCAATGATATATGTTAGTTGTTCCGTCATTTAAAATGCCCTATAACACATAAATATACAACGTCGAAAAGTCTATTTCAAAAAAACACCTGATGATTTTCAAGAACTTGCTCTTCGCCATTTCAATTGATACGGCGCAAATACAAGTTTCTTAAAATAGAATTTCTCCCCGTACTTTCTTAGTTTGCACTACGGATGAAAAAAGCATTTCTTCAACTCCATATCTCCATCTTTCTTGCCGGCTTTACTGGCATACTTGGTTTATTAATTCATCTGAATGAAGGATTGCTGGTTTGGTACCGCATGTTGCTTACATCAGTTACCATGTGGATTTTATTTTCTTTCACAGGCAAACTGCAGCGTATTGCAATAAAAGATATTTTAAAACTTTCAGGGATTGGTTTCCTGGCCGCCATTCACTGGGTTACGTTTTACGGGTCTATAAAATACGCCAATGTATCGGTCGCCCTGGTTTGTTTTTCTG
>JANOJO010000011.1:0-10672 GCA_031418795.1 Bacteroidota bacterium
AAAAAGAAGACTGGGAAAAATTCAGAAACAAAAACGTGGCCATTACCTGTTCTGCCGATGCAATTATTCCTGTATGGGCCTACATGCTTGTCACCACCTGTCTGCAACCCGTGGCTAAAGAAATAATAATGGGCAACGAAAAAGAGCTATACAAATCTCTTTTTATAAAAAATCTTTCTGCCATAAATCCGAATGATTTTTTAGATAAACGGGTAGTGATAAAAGGCTGTGGTGACACTCCCATTGATGATTTTGCTTATGCCGAAGCCACCAAAATTTTGCAGCCTGTGGTAAAAAGCATTATGTACGGCGAACCCTGCAGCACGGTGCCTGTTTACAAAAAGAAATAAGCGAAATAATTTATTGGGCTTTGGCTCACAGTTTTTCAGGCATCACCGGGAAAAAATTTATCTTAACAGCATAAAGCTGGGAGAAAATGAAAAAAAATTATCTCATTGTAATTACTCTTCTGATTTTAGCAACAGCCGCATTTCTTCTTTTTACAAGAAAGAAAAAAAATTCTTCTGCTGAAAGCCTGCCTTCAATTGTTGATTTTAATATTCATATCCGCCCCATACTTTCTGACAGGTGTTTTAAATGTCATGGCCCCGATGTAAATAAAAGACAAGCCAATCTAAGATTGGATATTGCCGACAGCGCATACTCAGCATTAAAAGAAAATCCCGGACAGCATGCCATCGTTCCCGGCGATCCCAATCGTTCGCAAATGTATCTTCACATTTCTTCTTTAGATACAGCAGAATTAATGCCGCCGCCAACTTCCAATCTTAAACTATCGGCTTTTGAAATAAGCCTGATTAAAAAATGGATAAAGCAGGGAGCAGAATATAAAAAACACTGGTCATTAATTGCGCCACAACCACAAAAGATACCCGATATAAAAAGCGAATGGACAAAAAATGAAATAGATTTTTTTATTTATGAAAAACTAAAAGCAAAAGGATTGTCGCCAAACGATGAAGCCGGCAAAGAAAGACTTTTAAAAAGAGTTTGTTTTGATGTAACCGGCCTGCCCCCATCAATTGAAATGCAGGAACGCTTTTTAAATGACCAATCAGAAAATGCATATAATAAAATTGTTGACGAACTTCTATCCAATCCTCATTACGGAGAAAAGATGGCAATATCATGGTTAGACATTGCAAGGTATGCCGACAGCCACGGCTACCAGGATGATGGATTAAGAACCATGTGGCCCTGGAGAGACTGGGTGATTCACGCATTCAATAAAAATTATTCTTATGAAAAATTTGTAAGCTGGCAACTTGCCGGAGATCTGATGCCCAACGCCACAAAAGAAATGTTGCTGGCAACAGGCTTCAACCGCAATCATAAAATAACACAGGAGGGCGGCGTGATTGATGAAGAGTACCGGCTGGAATATGTAACTGACCGCACCAACACCTTTGGAAAAACATTTCTTGCCATGACATTTGAATGTGCCAAATGCCACGACCACAAATACGATCCCATTCCGCAAAAATCTTATTACAGCACATTTGCTTTTTTCAACCAGGTAAAGGAAAAAGGATTAGTGGGAGATATTCAGCTTGCTTCACTGGCCGATCCGCCAAACATGAAAATAAATACGGAGGAAGTAAAAAACATTTTACAATTTATTAATAAAAAAGATACCGCCGATGTGACTGTCATGATAATGCAGGACACAAATAAAACCAGGGCCACACATATTTTAAAAAGAGGAGTTTACGATCAGCCAGGCGAAGAAGTTTCTTTCAGCACACCAGTAAAAATTTTACCCTTCGATACAACTAAGTTTGAAAAAAACAGGCAGGGACTTGCAAAATGGTTATTTGATAAAAAAAATCCACTTACCGCAAGAGTTTTTGTAAACAGAATATGGCAGGAATTTTTTGGAAGAGGTCTTGTAAAAACTTCCGGCGATTTTGGTATGCAGGGAGAAATGCCATCGCACCCGGAATTATTAGACTGGCTGGCAGTAGATTTTATGAACAACGGCTGGAATATAAAACGATTGGTAAAACAAATTGTAATATCTGCCACCTATCGGCAATCATCTGTATTTACAAAAGAAAAAAATTCTATAGACCCGGAAAATATTTATTTAAGCCGCGCAGGCAGAACCAGGTTGCCGGCAGAACTTATAAAAGATCATATCATGGCGAGCAGCGGATTGCTGAATGAAGAAATTGGCGGACCCAGTGTAAAATCGTATCAGCCAAAAGGAATTTGGGAATCTTCTACATCGGGCCGCGGGCAGCTTGCAAAATATGTACAGGACCACGAAGAAAAACTTTATCGCCGCGGCATCTATACATTTATAAAAAGAACCGTGCCCCCGCCATCCATGCTTATGTTTGATGCATCAAACCGGGATCAGTGTGAAGTAAAAAGATCAAATACAAATACGCCGCTGCAGGCATTGTTATTATTAAACGATCCACAGGTACTGGAAGCAGCAAGAGTGCTTGCAGAAAAATTATCGCTGGAAAAAATAACAGGCAAAGAAAAAATTGAAAAAGCATTCCGGCTAATCATTTGCAGAAAAGCAAAAGCAAAAGAAATTGAAATTTTATTTACTTATTTTGAAAATGAGAAGAAAAAATTTATGCAGTCGCCGGCAAAAGCAGCAAGCGTTTTAAAAGCAGGAGAGTACAGGCATGAAAAAATTACGGATAAAGCAATGGCAGCAGCGCTGATGCAGACTGTTCATACAATTTATAATCTGGAAGAAGCTATCACTAAATAAAAAAAATCATGGCCAGCGAATTTTTTGAAAACAGGATGAATATTACCCGGAAACATTTTCTTGGCAAGGCCGGGCTGGCTATTGGTGGCGCTGCGCTTGGATCTTTATTGGTAAAAGATTTATTTAATATAGCAGGCGCTGAAATTTTTCCACCTGTCGGCCTGCCGCATTTTGCACCCAAAGCAAAACGCATTATTTATCTTTTTCAAAACGGGGCGCCATCACAGTTAGAAACATTTGATTACAAACCGAAGCTGATAGAAATGGTGGGGCAGGATCTTCCTGCATCTATCCGGATGGGACAACGGCTCACGGGCATGACAGCCAACCAGGAAAAATTTCCAATGGTGGGATCAAAGTTTGCATTTAACCAGCACGGACAATCCGGAACCTGGGTGAGTGAACTTTTTCCTAACATGTCAAAAATTGTGGATGAGATCTGTGTGATAAAATCAATGCACACCGAAGCAATCAATCACGATCCGGCTCTTACGTTTATGCAAACAGGCGCACAGCAGGGTAATCGCCCAAGCATGGGTTCGTGGTTAAGCTATGGCCTGGGTAGTGAGAATAAAAATCTTCCTGCATTTTGTGTTTTGCTATCAAGAGGAAAAGGAAACGGACAGGGAGTGTATTCCAAACTTTGGACAAATGGTTTTCTTGACAGCATTCACCAGGGAGTGCAGTTCAGTAATAGCGATGAACGGGTTTTATATCTTAATAATCCTGAAGGCGCAGATAAAACTGACAGAAGAAAAATGCTGGATGAGCTTGCAAAACTGAATGCAATTTCTTTTGAAGAATTCAACGATCCGGAAATAAAAACAAAAGTGGAGCAGTATGAAATGGCTTATCGTATGCAAACAGCCGTGCCGGAGCTTACTGATCTTTCTAAAGAAACTGACACCAGTATAAAAATGTATGGCCCTGAATGTTTGGTGCCGGGTACTTATGCCGCCAATTGTTTACTTGCAAGAAAATTATCTGAAGCCGGCGTTCGCTTTGTACAACTTTATCACCAGGGATGGGATCAGCATGGCAATCTTGTTGGTGAAATGCCGGGGCAGGCAAAAGATACTGACCGGCCATCAGCAGCATTGATTATGGATCTGAAACAAAGAGTACTGCTTGATGAAACATTAGTGATATGGGGTGGAGAATTTGGCAGAACAAATTATTGCCAGGGAGAACTTACAAAAGATAATTACGGAAGAGATCATCATCCCAGGTGTTACAGCATCTGGATGGCGGGCGGCGGCATCAAACCCGGAATTAGCTATGGCGAAACTGATGAGTTTGGATATAATATTATTAAAGACCCTGTGCATGTAAACGATTTTCATGCTACTGTTTTACACCAGATGGGGCTGCATCATGATAAATTTAATTATAAACATCTTGGTCGCCGTTACAGGCTTACTGATGTGGCAGGAGAAGTAGTGAAAGGAATCATTGCATAAAAAATCAGCATGAAATTATTCCAGCGCATTTTATCCAATCTGAATTTTTTCATAGCTGCAATGCTTTTGTTTTTATTATTCTTTCAAAATAAAATTTCATTACCTCCATTATTCCAAAGCATCGGCAGAATGCATCCGCTGCTGCTGCATTTACCCATCGGACTGTTTGTGCTGGCTGTAATTCTCTGGTTGTTTAAAAAAAATGTGGAAGCAAATTCATTTCAAAAAATTTTTATTCTTACTCTTCATGTTGCCGCATTTACATCCTTGCTTACAGCGCTGATGGGTTTTTTTCTTTCAAGAGAAGGAGGCTATGATGAAACGATATTAAACAGGCATAAATTTCTTGGCGTTACTTCTGCTATGCTTTCGTTTATTTTATTAATTGTTTACAAAGCCGTACCCGAAAAGAAAAAACTATTTGGAATAATTCTTTTTCCCACAACCATACTGCTGCTTGTGGGCAGTCATTTTGGATCAAACCTGACACATGGCGAAGGATTTGTATGGCAACCGCTGCGGGGTGAAAAAGAAATGAAGCAGGAAATATTTACCGATAGCAGCACCTTATTTGCAGCGGCCATACAACCTATTTTAAAATCAAAATGCACAACCTGCCACAATGAAAAAAAAGCAAAAGGAGAATTGATAATGACATCTGAGGAAAAATTACTGGCAGGTGGAAAAAACGGACCCATCTGGAAAGCAGGCGATGCATTGAACAGCCATATCATTCAAAACATTAATCTTCCGGAAGAAGAAAAAAAACACATGCCGCCCAAAGGGAAACCGCAATTGACAACAGAAGAAATACAACTTCTTTATTCATGGGTTCAATCCGGCGCAGATATGAAAAAGCAATGGAAAGAATATGCTGACACGGATTCGCTGAAGGTATTAGCCGGAAAATATATTTTATTAACAACAGAAGTAGCAGAAGAAACAAAAGAAAAAGAATATCCATTCACTGCGGCCTCCACTTCTTTGGTTGAAAAATTAAACGATCCATTCTGTTCCGTTTTTCCTCTTTCACAAAGTTCACCCGCCCTGCAGGCAGATTTTTTTGTACGGGAAAAATTTAATCCGCAAAAAATCAGTGAGCTTTTAAAAATAAAAGAGCAATTAGTTGTATTGAATCTTGGCAACATGCCGGTAAACGACGATGAGTTGAAAACCATTTCAAAATTTATTAACCTGGAAAAACTTAATCTTAATAATTCAAATATCACAAACAAAGGACTTGCAGAATTAGTGAATTTGAAAAATCTTCAGTCTCTTTCAATTGCCGGCACAAAGATTAATAATGAAGCCGGCAGCATTTTTCAAAAATTCAAAAATTTGAAAGAAGTATTTATCTGGAACACCGGAATAACAGCAGCAACTATTTCTCAATTAAAATCAACGGACAAAAAAATTATTTTTAACACAGGCTATCTGCCCGACATAAACGAAATGCTGTTTTTAACAGAGCCGTCAATTGTAAACGAATCTTTTGTTTTATCGGGATCAGAAACTGTGGAAATAAAACACCAGATTCCCGGTGTGACCATACGATACACGATTGACGGATCGGTACCAGACAGCACAAGTTCTCCTGTTTATGAAAAACCGGTTGCCATAAATGGATTTACGAATATTAAAACAAGGGCAATTAAAAACGGTTGGTACAGCAGCCCGGTGGCAGAATTTCCTTTTTTTAAAAAAGGCATCGCACCACAAAAAGCGGAACTTATTACTTCGGCAAACAGAAGGCATAAAGCACAAGGAGCAATTACTGTGATAGATGGAAAAAAGGGACCAGCCGAAAACTTCAACGATATTGCCTGGCTGGGCTTCAGGGAAGAACCCTTCGAAGCATTGTTTTATTTTGACAACGCACAAACACTGGGCAGCATTACTATCAGCTATAATAAAAACGTACAATCATACATGATGCCGCCGGTAGAAGTGGAACTATGGGCTGGCAACGATAAAAACAAATTGAAACTGCTGAAAAAAATTAAACCGCCGCAAACAACCAAAGAAGAAATACAGGTGGTAAAAAACGAAGCGGTTAAAATGGAATTTGCTCCATCTTCTTTTTTAGTTTATAAAATTGTTGCAAAGAATATTAAAAAGCTACCCGCCTGGCATCCTGGCAAGGGAGAAAGCGGCTGGGTGTTTATTGATGAAATATTTTTTAATGAATAAAAAAACGGCCAACCTTTTACAATCCTTAATTTTTTAAAGAAGAAAAATTTATGCAAATACGCTCAGCAAAGAAAAAAGAGTTGGATCAGCTTGCCGCATTGTTTGATCAATACCGTGTTTTTTACAAACAAGAAAGCAATAAAGCCGGCGCAAAAGAATTTTTAAAAATGCGAATGAAGAAAGACGAGTCGGTAATTATTGTAGCCGAAGATGAAAAAGAACTGATTGGCTTTACACAACTGTTTCCCATCTTTTCTTCTGTAAGTATGAAAAGAACCTGGCTGCTGAACGATCTTTTTGTACAGGAAAAAGCAAGAGGCAAGGGTGTGGCGACGGCTTTATTAAATGCGGCAAAAAATTTTGGAGCCGAAACAAATGCTAAATGGCTGTTGCTGCAAACAGCAGTTGATAATATAACAGCACAAAAAGTATATGAAAGAAACGGTTGGATAAAAGAAACAGATTTTTTTTACCAGCTTGATATTTAAAACCACCCTCTTCTTTTAAAAACCCATATCATCCAAACAGGGATTAACAACATAAAGCCAACTGCAAGAAAAAAGCCCCACTCTTTATGTGCATAAGGGATGCTGTCAAAGTTCATTCCGAAAACGCCACCGATAACAGTGGCTGGCGCCAATATACAGGTAACAATGGCCATTACTTTCATTACTTCGTTCAGCTTCAGGTTTACATTGTTGATATAAAGATCCTGCATGTTGATCATCATATCACGGTAGGTTTCACTCAGGTCGTTTGCCTGTATAATATGATCGTACACATCTTTAAAATATTTAGTGCTGCGGTCGTCCAGCAACTCACTGTCGCTGCGGATAAAGCCATTGACTAAGTCACGAACAGGCGCCATATTTCTTTTCAATACGATAAGTTCTTTTCGCAACAGGTTAATTTTTGCCAAACTTCTTTTATTACTGCTGCGTATTACCTCTTCTTCTAACTCTTCAATTCGGTCGCCTAATTTTTCCATAACAAGATAATAGTGATCAACAATCAAATCGAGCATAGTATAGCACAGGTAATCGGCGCCGCCCTGGCGGATGCGGCTATTGCTTAATTTTAATTTTTCACGCAGCGAATTAAATACATCGCGGCTTGCGTCTTCCTGAAAACTGAGTAGAAAATTTTTTCCGAGCACAATGCTTATCTGCTCCTGCTCCACAGCATGATGTTCGGGATTGTAGTAAAGCATATTCAGTACGCAGAATAAAATATTATCCAACTCATCCATCTTGGGCCGCTGGTTGATGCTCAGTATATCTTCAAGTATGAGGGGGTGTACGCCAAAATGATTGCAAACAGTTTCCACATCGGCCTTGCGAATGCCGTCAATATTTATCCAGCTGATAGTATCGCTGGTTAAAAAAGGAAAACAATCTTCCACTTTTTTCAACTCACGCATTTCAAAAGAAGAAACATTATAATCATACACGGAAATTTTTACTTCTTTTGAGTCTTCCCGGAATGGAATGACCGTGGGGTTCTGGCCTAATATCTCCCGTGTGCGGCGGGTGCCGAATAAAATTGACGGCACTAAGTACCGCAGATATTTTTCTGGTTTCAGCTTTACATTCATAGTGGTTGGAAAGTTAGGAAAACTATTTCAGCATAAAAACAAAACCAATTGAAGCCACCGATATTTTATTTATCCAAATATTAATTGCATCTTCAAAAAATAAATCAACAAATTATGCCGGAACAAAAACAAAGTTTTTCTTACCAGGGCCACGATGCTCATACGCTGACAAATTTGGCCTATGGCACGTTATTGCAATTGGGCTGGACGCCAAAATATGCAGGAGAAAATATTTTGATAGCTTATACGGCACGCAACTGGAAAAAATATGATGATGAAATAACCATTGAGACAGCAGATAACAATGTTTCTGTTACCAGCAAAATGGTACATGGCGAAGCATTCGATATGATGGGCAAAAACAAAAAGCATATCAGCGAATTTATTGCTGCGTTTGAAAAACTAAAATCATCACAGGCCGGAATTAATACAGACTGGAGCGAAGCGATTAATCAACTGATGCAACAAACAGCAGTGGCTGCAACAGAAGAAGTAAAGCAGGCGGAGGAAATAAATAAGGTTATGAATTTATCGGGTTCAAATTTATATGGCACTTATGCAATCATTGCCATAAACGCTATTGTATTTGTTTTGATGATTATTAATGGCGCCGGAATTATGGATGTAAACGCAATGGTTCATATTAAATGGGGAAGCAACTTCACCACACTTACATTAAGCGGCGACTGGTGGCGGCTGATTACAAATGTGTTTATTCATTTTGGAGTTATACATATTGTAATGAACACGTATGCATTTTACACAGTTGGTGTTTACCTGGAACCAATGCTTGGTAAAACAAGATACATTGCAGCGTATCTCTGTACAGGAGTATTGGCGAGTATTGCGAGTCTTTGGTGGCATAAGGATGGCGTGAACAGTGCCGGTGCATCAGGAGCAATTTTTGGCTTGTATGGTGTTTTTCTTGCATTACTTTTTACTAATCTTATTCCCAAACAAATGCGGACTGCTTTATTACAAAGCATTGGAATATTCGTAGTGTATAATCTTATTTATGGAATGAAATCGGGCGTTGATAATGCCGCACATATCGGAGGGTTGGTTAGTGGACTTATAATTGGATTTGTTTATTACCTGGGTTTACGAAATGAAGAAACAGGAAATAAAAAACAAATGGTAGTCCTTGGCATTGCAGCAATAACAATCGCCGCTGCCTTTTATTATCTTGATACAAACAAAGTAAGCAAAGACGCCAGAGTACCCATCCTGAATGAAATAAGTACGTTATCAGGAAAAGACGGAGAAAAATTTTTAAAAAAGTATAACGAGTTTATTGAAATGCAAGACCGGGCCATGAAACCATTTCACGATTCTTTGCAGACTGATGCCGAGCTAAGTAAAAAGCTGAATGAAATAAGCCTTCCGGAATGGAATAAAGCCGAAGCATTGGTAATAGAAGTTCAAAACTACCAGGTTTCAGAAAAAACAAAAAAGAAAATAGAAGCGATGAAAGAATATGTAAGACTAAGAAAAGAGCAGATTATAATGGTTGAAAAAATTGCAAATGAAGGAATGGAAAAGTATCACGAGCAGTATGACGAATTAGGAAAAAAACTCAATCAGGCAGTTGATAATTTGGACAGGTTATAATAAACCCTTTGCCCGTTCCAAATCTTCCGGCGTATCAATAGCAATATTATTATAATCAGTTTCGGCCATTCTTATTTTTATTCCGTTCTCTAAGTATCGTAGCTGTTCCAGTTTTTCTGTAAGCTCAAGTGTTGATACCGGCCATTGTGTAAATGAAAGCAGCGCATCTTTCCTGTACGCATATACACCCACATGAAGAAAATATTGTGGCGTTCCGCTTCTTGCAAATGGAACAAGGCTTCTGCTGAAATAAAGAGCATCGCTGTTTTTGTCAACTACAACTTTCACCACATTTGGATTCATCGCCTCTTCAGCAGAAATTTTTCTCATCAACGAAGCTACCTGCACCGATGAATCATCAAACAAACGAATCAATTTTTCCAAGGGTTCTTTTTTCAAAAAAGGTTCATCGCCCTGTACGTTAATAATAATATCTGCATTTATGTTTTCAATTGCTTCAGCAATCCGGTCGCTGCCGCTTTCGTGTTCTTTTATACTCATCATTGCTTTTCCGCCATGTGTTGTTATTTCATTAAAAACAATTTCACTGTCAGTAACCACAAACACATCATTAAACAAACCTGTTGCAACTGTATTTTCATAAACATGGCGAATAATGGTTTTATCTCCCAGCATTTGCATCAGCTTGCCGGGGAAACGTGTGGCCGCATAGCGGGCCGGTATCATTGCAATTATTGTATGAGAAGGCATTGAATAAAATATTCAGATAAAAATATATAAAAACTACCAGGCAGACTTATAAGGCCAAAGTACAATACTTTTTACATCAGTTTTTCCTCCGGTGCTATTCAAATAAACACCCGCATTTTTATTTAAGGGAAATAGTTGCATTGTCAGCACAGCTTCTCCATCATTTGCAAACACCTCTACCACTGAATTATCAAAAAACAAATGAAGCTTTATCTGGTTGTTTTTTAATTTAAGCTTTGTTCCAAAGTTGTTTAATTTTTTGTATTCATCACTAAAATGATTTTCCCCGGAATGAGTCCTGTCTATAAAAACTGTTTCTGACTTTGCATCATAGCCAACAGAATACTCCTGTTT
>JANOJO010000012.1:0-1693 GCA_031418795.1 Bacteroidota bacterium
ATCCTTTTATAGTAGCTGTCTGTGCAAATACATTAAATGAAATAAAAGTAAAAGCAAATAGTAAGGTCAGGTTTTTAAAAACCAGATGTAATTTTTTTAAATACATAAACAGTAGTTATTAGAGGTTAAAAAATCAGACACAGGAAATTCCCATGATATTCACAAGTATTATAATTAATGTGTAAATAAAGATAAACATTTAAAGGTTAAAAAATCCAGAACTCATAAATTTGCTGAATATGTAAATACAGTTACCATGAAAAAATATTTTTCCTTTTTCGTAATATTCTTAATTCTTATTACCGCCTGCAATACAGGAAAACATTCAGGTGTAATCATTGATCAATTTAACTATGACATACAGAAAAAGATTGTGTGTGAAAACGGCGCTGTTGTTTCTGCACATCCTCTGGCCAGCAAAGTGGGTTTGGCAATTTTAAAAATGGGAGGCAATGCCGTGGATGCAGCTATTGCCACACAACTTGCTTTAGCTGTTGTTTATCCCAATGCCGGTAATCTTGGCGGCGGTGGTTTTATGGTTGCAAAACTCGGCACCGGAAAAATTATTTCTATTGACTTCCGCGAAAAAGCGCCGGGCAAAGCACATCGTGATATGTATCTTGACAGCGCAGGCAATCCAAAATTAGATTTGAGCCAGAATGGTCACCTTTCATCGGGTGTGCCGGGTACGGTTGCCGGTTTATTTGAATCTGCGAAGTTTGGAAAACTTTCTTTTGATAAATTAATTCAACCTGCAATTGATTTGGCAGAAAATGGATTTGCAATTTCTGAAAACGAAGCAAGGTCATTCAATGGCTTAAAAACTTCTTTGGTAAAATACAATACTGTAACGCCGGTATTTGTAAAAAATATTTCCTGGAAAAAAGGCGATACCCTTTTTCAAAAAGATTTGGCAGCCACTTTAAAAAGAATTTTAAAAAATGGGGCTAAAGGTTTTTACGAAGGTGAAACAGCAAAATTAATTGTGGAAGAAATGAAACGTGGCAATGGCATCATCAGCTTTGATGATTTAAAAAATTACAAAGCCCAGGTTCGTGAGCCGCATGTTTTTGATTATAAGGGTTACAAAATTGTTGGTATGCCCATGCCCAGCAGCGGCGGACTGCTGCTGCACCAGATGATGAAAATGGTGGAAGACAGAAATATCGGCGCCATGGGTTTTCATTCCACACAGGCCGTGCAGTTGATGACTGAGGTAGAACGCAGAGCCTTTGCTGACCGTGCAGAGTATATGGGCGATGCAGATTTTTATAAAGTACCTGTAAAAATGTTATCAAACGATGTGTACCTGCAGGACAGGATGAAAGATTATGATTCAAAAAAAGCAACGCCCAGCACTACTATTAAACCCGGTACATTACCCCGGGCTGAAAGTGAAGAAACAACTCACCTCGGTGTCATAGACAAAGAAGGAAATGCAGTAGCAGTCACTACAACATTGAATAATTCTTATGGAAGCAGAACAGTAGTTGGCGGAGCAGGTTTTTTATTAAATGATGAGATGGATGACTTTAGTGTAAAACCCGGTGTGCCTAATATGTATGGCGCTGTTGGTGGTGAAGCCAATGCCATCATGCCCGGTAAAAGAATGCTGAGTTCTATGACACCAACACTTGTATTGAAAGACGATAAACCATTTTTAGTTGTCGGTACTCCGGGTGGTACTACTATT
>JANOJO010000013.1:0-7063 GCA_031418795.1 Bacteroidota bacterium
GCCGGCCCAGGTAGCTCCATATCCTGCATTTTCCACTACAACTGCTATCGCAATCCTTGGATTTTCTTTTGGTGCAAAACAAACAAACATGGAGTTATTCGGCAGTTCAAGTTTTCTTCCGTCCAGCATGGTGAAGTTTTGAGCCGTTCCGGTTTTTGCACACACTTCTATACCCGGGATTTTTGCAATTCTTGCGGTACCACTTTCCACCACATCATGCATTCCATCTATTACTGCACGGTATGCAGTATCAGAAATATTGGTAAGTACATTATGTTTTCTCCGGTATTTATTCAGAAACGAAGAATCCTCATCTGTTTCTCCATCTATTTTTTCTACAAAATGCGGTGTATAATAATATCCTTTGTTGGCAATTATACACATAGCATTTGCTAATTGAAGGGGGGTAGTTGTCATCCTATCTTGCCCAATGCCCAATGTAAGATTGGTGCATGAATTCCATTGATTGCGATACAAACGGTTATAAGCTGCCGTATCAGGAATATTTCCCCTGTCCTCACTTGGTAAATCAATACCGGATCGTACACCCAATCCAAATGCATTCATATAGTCGTGCCATGCCTGGTAACCGACTTTTACATTTTTATATTTTGGATTGTCTACGGCCAGCCTGTATACATGAGCATAATATGCGTTACATGAATTGGCAATTGATAAACGAAGATTAGCAGCATGGCCACCACCGGCGTGAGTACAAGCTGGCTTACCTATTCCGCATCCATTATACCTGCCACCGCAAGGATAACCATATCCCGGATCTATCACACCTTCATCTAATGCCACCAAAGCCCCTAATGGTTTAAATGTAGAACCGGGTGGATACAATCCTTTTATTGCACGGTTTAATAATGGCCCTTTTACATCCAGCACAAGTCTTGTATAGTTTTTATTTTTATCAGGGCCGGTTAAATCATTCGGATTAAAATTTGGACCAGATGTCATAGCAAGTATTCCCCCGGTTTTAGGGTCAAGGGCAACTATAGCTCCAACTTTATTTGTCATTAATTTTTCTGCCAACTGCTGCAGTTCTATATCTAAATATGTTTTTAACCCGCGGCCGGCAATTGCTGCTGTATCAAAAATTCCATTTTCATAAGAACCAACCAACCGGTTTTTATTATCCTTAATCAGGTATTGCACACCACGCTGACCCATCAATACTTTTTCATAAACAGATTCCATACCGCTTTGCCCGGTATAATCTCCCATGCGGTAATAATTTCCCGACTGCTCAATTTGTTTTTGATTTACTTCAGAAATATATCCCATAATATGGGCGCCTGCATTGTATGGATATACACGAACAGGACGCTGCACCAGTACAAAACCAGGAAACCGCCAACTGTTTTCTTCAAACCTGGCCTGAATATCCGGCGTAAGTAAGTCTTCGAAAATTGATGGCCGTACAGAAGTGTTTTTTACAATTGCATCCACTAATCTTTTTTTGTATTCCACCGTATCAATACTCATCATTTTACAAAAATCAAGTGTATCAATTCCTTTTGCTTCGGCGGGTGTCACCATCAGGTCGTACATATAGGCATTGTTCAAAATGGCTTTACCTTTTCTATCATAAATAATTCCCCGCTCCGGATAAATAATTTTGGGATAAACTGCATTATCCATTGCCAGTTGCCGGTATTTGTCTGAAATAATCTGGAGATTGAATAGCTGCGCCAGGATGACGAGAAAAGCGAAAACAAATATGAGCTTGATGATACGGCTCCTTGATTGGTTAAACACAGGCATAGAAGAAAGTACGAGGTATAAAGTACAAAGTACGGGTGCAAATTACAACGAAGAAATTGTTTTTATCAGTAAGTAGTTATCATTTAATTTTTTATTATAGTTTTTTCTTATTGCATATTGCCAATTACTCAACCTAATTCCCAATTCCTTACTCCACTACGATGTATTCGTTCTGAACTTCAGATTTCTTGGAAACAAAACTTCGGCAGTTAATATCAGCAGCATGCTGATACCGGTAGTAGCTACTACTTTTATTAGAAAATCAATAAAGGTTCCGAACTGAAGCCATTCTAAAAAAACAAGATAGCCGTGATGTAAAAGTGTAAGCACAAAAACATAAACCGTGAAAGGCGCCCATCCCATGGCTCTTGCTGAAGGTTCACGGAAATTAAATTCGGATGTATCTTTTGGTATAAGCAGGTTTACAATAAATGGCCGGATATAAGCAATCAACACACAAGCTGCGGCATGCAGGCCGGGAGTATTTGTAAAATAATCGAGTGAAAGGCCGGTAATAAAACCAAGAATAAGTAACCAGAACCGCGGCACAGAAAAAGGAAGCCAGAGAATAAATAAATAATAAATAACTGGAATAATAAACCGGTGAAGAGGTGGAATATTATCCAGCACAAATACCTGCAGGCAGATAAAAAGTACAAAGCGGATAATATTTTTCAGCAGGTCACTCATTGTTTTCTTTTATCTAATTCATCAATTTTTTTCTGTGTCAGTTTATCCAAAGCAACCTGCTCATCCCGCTGCAGATTTTCAATAATAAATACCTGCTGCAGGTTTTGAAAATTTGCCGAAGTTTTAATCATTAAAACAAAAAAATTAGTGCTTTTATCCTCAACTATTTTCGCCACTGTGCCTATTGGCCAGCCGGGTGGAAAATTATATGAATCAGTACCTGTAAGTACCGAATCGCCAATAGCTATGGAATCACTTTTGGGAATACCTCTCAGTGTAAGAAACAGAGGATTCTTTCCGTCCCATTCAACCGTGCCGGAGTTCTGGCTTTTTTTCATCATTGCTTTTACCTTACTCTGAATATGCAGCAAACTCATGGCCTGGCTGAAGTTTTCACTTACGCCAACAATCTGCCCCGCCACACTGCCATCAGAATTTATAACAGACATATTATCTTTTATGCCGTGCTTAGCGCCACGGTTTAACTGAAAATAATTTTTTTGGCTTATCACCGAATTGCTCACCACTTTTGCTTCACGGGCATAATATCTTCTTATCAAACCAGAAGTATCATAGCGGGTACTATCAGAAATTACGATTACACCCGTATCTGCTTTCATAAAATTTCTTTGCAAAAGATTGAGCAAAGAGTCATTCATTTTTTGCACCCGCAGGTTTTCTTCTTTCAAATGAAAGTAATCATCTACATTATCGAACTTAGAATTAACATACCCGGTAATTTCGTTTGCCCTGCCCAAAAAAACTGCCCGGTGATATTTATTATACCTGAACAATATGGACAATGCCACAAACTGCAGCAAGAAAAAGCTGATGAGAGTAAAATAACGGCGGATGAAGAGGAAGACGTTACGCATAAGCCCATCCTAAATCCTTCCCGAAGGGAAGGACTTTTGAAGGTCGTTTATAAAAATAAATATCATCATACTTTAGGAGTCTTCTTAAGCCCCTCCTTCGGAGGGGTTTGGGGAGGCTGCTCTACTATCTCATCACAAACGGAAATCTGTCATAGTGCTTCAAAGCAATGCCGGTACCACGCACCACACTCTTCAGCGGATCATCGGCAATATGCACAGGCAATTTTATTTTTTGACTTATCCTTTTATCAAGACCACGAAGCAAAGCACCACCACCAGTAAGATATAAACCACGGCGGTAAATATCTCCAGCTAACTCCGGCGGAGTTTGTTCCAATGCTTTCAGGATTGCTTCTTCAATTTTGAAAATACTTTTGTCCACTGCTTCTGCTATTTCCTGGTAGCTTACCATAATCTGTTTTGGAATACCCGTTACCAGGTCACGGCCATTTACAGGAATATCTTCCGGCGGTGTTTCTAAATCCTTCATGGCTGCTCCAATCTGAATTTTTATTTGCTCGGCAGTACGTTCACCAATTAATAAACTATGATAACGGCGAAGCGCTTCCATAATATCTGCGGTAAATTCATCGCCGGCAATGCGGATGCTTTGGTCGCAAACTATTCCAGCAAGTGCAATTACAGTAATGCCGGTAGTACCACCGCCAATATCAATAATCATATTGCCCACCGGTTCTTCCACATCAATACCAATACCAAGCGCTGCAGCCATCGGTTCATGAATTAGATAAACTTCTTTGGCGCCGGCTTGTTCTGCACTGTCACGAACTGCTCTTTTCTCCACTTCAGTAATGGAGGAAGGAATACAAATCATCATCCGCCAGCTTGGAGGAAACCAGGGTTTTTTTGGATAAACTAATTTGATTAACTCCCGAATCATTAACTCGGCTGCATTGAAGTCGGCAATCACACCGTCTCTCAACGGACGAACCGTACGGATGCTTTCGTGAGTTTTTTCATGCATCATCAATGCCCTTTTACCCACGGCAAGCACTTCCTTTGGGTTATTGCGGTTCAGCGCAATAATGGAAGGTTCATTCACTACTATTTCGTCATTATGTATAATGAGGGTATTGGCGGTACCGAGGTCTATTGCTATTTCTTGAGTAAACCAGTTGAAAAGTCCCATTCTTGATTATTGGAATTTTATGTTTGCAAAGTTGAAGTAATTTGTTTGAATTAGCAAAGCTAATGCCACAACCTGCTAATATTTTTTTTATAAATATCAATCTTCAAATATTCTAACTTCAATTATGCGCATCATCAACCGCACCGTCATCATTCTTTCTGTTGTCAGTCTGTTTGCTGATATTGCCAGCGAAATGATTTATCCCATTGTGCCGGTTTATTTAAAAGAAATCGGTTTCTCGGTTTTACTCATTGGCATACTGGAAGGCATCGCAGAATTTACAGCCGGCATCAGCAAAGGATATTTTGGAAAACTGAGTGATGAAAAAGGTGTTCGGTTACCGTTTATAAAAGGCGGGTATTTCTTCAGCGCCATCAGCAAACCGATGATGGCGATGCTGACTTTTCCAATCTGGATATTTTTTGCAAGAACTATTGACCGTTTTGGAAAAGGGATGAGAACTGCTGCAAGAGATGCTTTACTTTCTCAACAAGCTACCAAAGAAACCAAGGCAAGAGTATTTGGATTTCACCGTGGCATGGATACGGTTGGCGCAGCCATCGGTCCGTTGATTGCTTTGGCTTTTCTTTATTTTTTTCCAAAAGATTATAGTTCTCTTTTCTATTTCGCATTTATTCCAGGCATCATAGCCGTGCTGTTTATTTTTTTATTGAAAGAAAAGAAACATCCTGTTTCTACTCTAAGCAAAGGGAATTTTTTTTCTTTTTTTAAATACTGGAAAATTGCAAGTCCTGATTATAAAAAAATAGTAATTGGGTTGTCAGTATTTGCACTCTTCAATAGTTCTGATATTTTTTTACTGCTCATTACAAAAGAAGTAACGGGCAGCGATACAATAACTATTGCAGCTTATGTTTTCTATAATCTTGTTTTTGCAGTGGCCGCTTATCCTTTGGGTTCGCTGGCAGATAAGTTCGGCATTAAAAAAGTTTTCATTTCCGGGCTTTTGCTTTTTGCAGTGGTGTATGCAGGGTTTGCATTTCATCCTTCTGTGGTTGTCATCTTTATTCTCTTTTTTATTTACGGTGTTTATGCTGCGGCTACTGAAGGAATTTCCAAAGCATGGATTACAAATATTGCGCATGAAAACAATACGGCTACGGCAATTGGGTTTTATACTTCCTGCCAGAGTTTATGCAGCTTACTCGCCAGCATCTTTGCAGGCGCCATCTGGACGGTGGGAGGAAGTTCGCTTACATTTATCATTACTGCCATCATTGCACTGATAGTCGCTGTTTATTTTATTATTATAAAAATGGGCAGGTAATTTTTTTACTGATGCACAAATCCCAATCGTGTTTCCATTTCAGTTGGTAAAACAGGTAGCTTTCTCCTCTCAATTAAAAAACTGTTTAGTTGTGCAAACTCCCTGAAGATATAATGTTTGTCTGCTGCTGCTTTCAAATAATCTTTTCCTGTGCTGCCGCCCGTGCCTATTCTTGTTCCAATCATACGGTGTACCATATTCATGTGGCGGTATCGCCATGAACTTAGCTGTTCATCTATTTCCAATAAACAATTTATTAACTGAAAGGGTAATTGTAATAATGGATATCCGCGGTAAAGCATGATGAAAAGGGCAGCCCTTGATGCAGATGAAGTCAGGTTCAGTTTATCGTTTATGGTTTTTTGTTTATCGTTATCTCCGGATAGAAATATTTCATCAAATGCTGCAAGATTATTTTTCTCCGCATCGGCAAGACTATTTTGATATGCAGTGCGGTATTTTTTCCAGAATGAATTTTTATCATCAGAAATTGAAGGCACCAGTGGCATTCTTTCTAACCAGCTATTTACTAATTCCAATAATGATTTTTTTTCTTCTGCATCTTTTATTACATCCACATGTTCCTTTCTTAATTGTGCAGTATAATATTCTTTGCCATGTCGCTGTTCAAATTTTAATCCCAGTTTTGCTTCAAGTTCTTTAAACTGCCAGCTTTGAAACCCCGATGCAGGACGAAGCATATCCCTGAAATCCAGAAAGTCCATCGGTGTCATAGTTTCCATTATATCTATCTGGTGTACCAATACTCTTAAGATAGTAACGCAGCGATTAAGGCGGTGAACAACAGTTTGCAGTTCCGGAGAATTATCATTGAGTGCGGGTTTATTCAAAATGGCTGCAACAGAATCTACTTCATGATGCAGTTGTTTAAACCAAAGTTCATAAGCCTGGTGAATAATGATGAAAAGCATTTCATCATGTGCAGTTAAATTTTGTTTATCGCTTTCAGGAAACTGTGCGTCCAGAATTTTATCGAGCTGAAGGTAATCGTGATAGTGCATTTTAGATTTGAAAAATTTATACAAAAGTAATTGTCACAGAGGTTTGAAAGTCACGGAGATTTTCTTCCATGTTTATCCGTGTCTCTCCCGATAAATCGGGACAGGCTGTGACAAAAAAATTAATGAAACTCAAAACCAATATCGCTTCGGTATGACTTGCCGGTGTATGAAATATTCTCCAGTTCATTTATTGATTTTTCCACGGCTTCATTTACTGTTTCGCCATAAGAAGTAACGCATAGCACCCGGCCACCATTGGTAACTATGT
>JANOJO010000014.1:0-3290 GCA_031418795.1 Bacteroidota bacterium
TCCACCCATTTTTGCGCTGCGGAACTAATATTATTTTGAGAAAAAGCTGAAATCGAGATAAAGAAGGCAATTAAAAGATTAATTTTTTTCATGTAAATGGCTTAGGATAATCAACGTATTTTAGCAGCCCTGCCTGCCGGCAGGCCGGCCAAATTACGAAGAAATGAGCGATAAGATTTTATTACTGCCCGATAATATTGCCAACCAGATAGCAGCAGGTGAAGTGATTCAGCGGCCTGCCAGTGCGGTGAAAGAACTTCTTGAAAATGCTGTGGATGCTGATGCAACTGAAATTAAACTTATCATTACTGACGCAGGTAAATCATTAATTCAGGTGATAGATAATGGCGGCGGCATGAGTGAGACGGATGCAAGAATGTGTTTTGAACGCCATGCCACTTCCAAGATAGAAACTATCGAAGATCTTTTTCATATTAAAACAATGGGGTTTCGTGGCGAGGCGCTGGCTTCTATTGCTGCAGTAGCGCAGGTAGAACTTAAAACAAAAAGAACTGATGACGAAACCGGCACTTACATTGAAGTAGAAAACAGTGCAGTAAAAAAACAAGAACCCATTGCAGCGCCAAACGGCACAAGCATCGCCATGAAAAATTTATTTTTCAATGTGCCTGCACGCCGCAATTTTTTAAAAAGCAATGCAGCAGAAATGCGGCATATAGTAGATGAGTTTACAAGAGTTGCGCTTGCCTTTCCGCATATCTTTTTTTCACTTACTGCAAACAATCAGCAGATTTTTCATTTAGAGGCAGGCAACCAGCCTGCCGGAAGGGCAGGTATGAAGCAACGCATACTTCAGTTGCTGGGAAATAATTACACTACAAAACTTGTTTCTGTAAATGAAGAAACTGATTACATGAATATTTCTGGGTTTGTTGGTAAACCTGATACAGCCAAAAAAACCAGGGGAGATCAATATTTTTTTGTAAACAACCGCTATATAAAAAGTGCATACCTGAACCATGCAGTGATGAGTGCCTACCAGGAAATGATTACGAAGGACAGTTTTCCGATGTATGCGTTGTACATTGACCTTGACCCTGCTGTTGTTGATGTAAATGTGCACCCCACTAAACAGGAAATAAAATTTGAAGATGAAAAAATTATTTACGCATTTGTACAGGCAGCAGTAAAACATGCACTGGCACAGTTCAGCATTTCTCCCACTTTGGATTTTGAATTAGATGCTTCTATTCAAAATCTCTCATCAATACAACAACCATTCACTAAAGAAAAAGAAGCAGCCGCTGCATCTACATCTATATATAAGGGGTTTACAGAAAAACACAAGGCGCATTTTATTGAGCCATCGAAGAGAAGTGAGCTGAGGCACTGGAGGGATTTCTATGAGAGTTCGGAGTCAGGAGTTCGGAGTTTGGAGTCAAAAGAAAATGATCAGCGATCAATGATCAATGATCAATATTCAATTGAAAAAACGCTGAGTATTCAGAAAGATTACCAGTTAACACAATTACATAACCAATACATCCTTGCACAAACAGATGCAGGAATTATTCTCATCAATCAGCAGGCGGCGCATGAAAGAATTATTTATGAAAGATTATTGGAAGCTGCAAAAGGAAAACCAGTAGCTGCACAGCGCAGTATGTTTCCTGTTTCTATTGAATTAGCTCCTGCAGATGCAGCAGTACTTGAAGAGCTGATGAGTGATTTGCAACAACTCGGTTACCTGATTGAGCCATTTGGAAAAAACACTTTTGTGGTTCAAGGCACACCGGCAGATGTAATATCGGGAAATGAAAAGCAGGTGATCGATACTTTGCTGGAACAGTACAAACATTTCAGCAGCGATATTAAATTTTCCAAACGGGAAAAATTAGTTCGTTCATTGGCATGGCAGCAATCCATAAAAACCGGCCGTCAGTTGAATGAAAAAGAAATGCAGGCATTAGTGAGTGATCTTTTTCAATGTTCAACTCCGAATGTATCGCCGGATGGCAATCCCACCTATTTAGAATTTAAGAAAGAACAGTTAGAAAAAATGTTTGGAGTATGATAATTAATAATGAATAATTAAAAATTAATAATTTCTTTAGGCGTTAATTCCCGTTCTTTTTCTTCATTCTTAATTATTAATTTTTAATTCTTAATTGATGAATAAACTTCTCCACCGCTCTCCTTACCGCAGTAGCTGAAGCCTGGTGATTATTTATCAATGTTGAAAAAATAAGCAGCTTTCCTTTTTTAGTATATAAAAAACCGCTGAGTGCAACAACGCCGGAAAGTGTTCCTGTTTTCGCAAAAATAAAATTGCTGTCTGCTTTGTAATAACTGCTGATGGTACCCGTGCCGCCGGTTGGAAAAATATTTTTTATTCTTTCCATGCTGAATTCATTTTTCATTTTATTTAAAATGAAAACAAAATCCTGTGGTGAAAATAAATTGTAGCGGCTAAGCCCTGATCCGTCAACCCATCTTGGTTTTTGAGGCAGGTCTTTAAAATCTGTTTTCAATAATGTATCAATAATTTTTTCATCGTTCATTAACCCCAGCATTTCATTGCTCACCATCAGCAGGGATTGTTCTGCAAAAAAATTATCGCTGCGGTGCATCATGGGTTTGAGGAGGGAGTCGGTGGGTTGGGAATGGAAAACCTTAAATCCTTCAGTGCCTCCTCCGCTATACATGCCAACTGAAGCAGGAATATGTAATGTATCAGTTAAAAGTTTAGCCTGTAATGACGGAAACCACGGAGGAAATGAACCTTCATATGTACTAAATGATACCGCAACTGTTTTTGCTTCTCCCGGAAATATCATAAAATCATTCTTTTCCCTGGAACGAAAAACTCTCATTCCTTTAACATTCCGATTACTTGCCTGCGAAATCATCTTTTCAAAAGTTGAGGGCATGGTTTTTACCCAATCATCCTTTAAATAGAATTTCACTACGTTACCGTACATCGGAAAAGAACTTCTTTCTGCCATATAAGTTTCCTGGTAATCATTCCATGTCCATCCGCTGCCAAGTTTATTTTCAAAATACCCGTTTGCAAGCAATGAAATATATTTATACCCTTTAATAAGCTGAATCGCTTTAGCTGAAGAAAAATCTGGATGTAAAAAACTTGGATCACCTGATGGTAAAATACTAATTAGAGTGTCATATATAGTCCATCTAAACCCCACCAAACTATCCCCCAAATATTTCATCGCTGCATAGCAGGTAGGAATTTTTGTATTGCTGGCCGGCACAAAATATTTTTCACCATTATAATTATACCAGTATTTATTTTCTGCCGGATCGTAAAT
>JANOJO010000015.1:0-8234 GCA_031418795.1 Bacteroidota bacterium
AGCCGTTCTGCTTTTTCTTTTTCATCATCTGGTATTGCAAGTTTCTCCGGTTTGCCTCCGTTGTCTTTAAATTTATACAGGATCATTCGCAGCACATCAATTATTTCATGAAAGCCGGCACCAACTTGTTTTGGATATTGCACCACCACTATTTTATTTCCAAAATGATTTTTTGCTTCGCTTACTGTTTTATCAAAGTCTGCATTATCATCATCTAATTTATTTACGGCAAAAATCATCGGTGTCTTAAATTTATCTGTGTATTCCCAGATAATATCAGTGCCCACTTCCACACCTGCAATTGCATTTAATAACATTACACCTGTATCAGCGACACGCAGCGCAGAAATTACTTCGCTTACAAAATCGCTGTAGCCGGGTGTATCAAGAATATTTATTTTATACCCACGCCATTTTGCGTGCATGAGCTTGCTGAAAATAGAATTACCACGTTCCTGTTCCAGTTCGTGGTAATCTCCTGTTGTATTCCTTTCTGCAATACTTCCTTTGCGGTTTATCAGGCCTGCTTCATATAGCATGCACTCCGCTAATGAAGTCTTACCTGAGCCAGCATGGCCCAGCAAGACAATATTTTTTACGTGTGAGGTATCAAATTCAGCCATAGTAAAATGTTTTTAGTTGTGAACAATAGGTTTTCCAAAGGCGTGAATCAGAGAGACAGAGGTTTTTACAAACAGCAGAGTTTGTACGAAAGAGTTTAATTAGTTTTAAAGTTTAAGGGTTTAATAGTTTGGTTGAAAAAAATCATACTTATTAAACCTGGTAAATTTTTCAAGATGTCTTACTTAAAAATTTGCCGAACTCTTCGCGAAGATTCTTAAGTGTGTGTTCCAAAGTTTGGTAATCTTCAAAAAGATGTTCGTGTTCAGATAAACTGTCTTCACTTAGTTGACCACTGTGTGCAGCCATTTCAAAATTTACGCGGCGGTCATGTGCTTTGATGGATTGTTTCAGATCGTGAACATTGATTAACTGAATGTGAAATTGATTGTGATAATGTTCTACATCCTGTAATTGATCTTTAGAAAGTGACTGGCTGGCTGCCTGCTGAAGGCGATGTTTCAGTTGATTGATTTCATCGCGGTAGGAACGCAAGGATTCTCTCCAGGTGTTGCATTCCCCTGAGAGCTGTGAGATGTCTGCTGTAACCATGGGTTTTAAAATTTAAAAGGTGAAGAAAAAATAACCTTCGTTTTTCCGGGGCGGATACTGTTGACATAAATTTAATGCTCTTTATTGTAAAAAAACATGAAGGAGTGATTTTTTTTTGGCGAAACAGGAAATATTTATCTGAATCAGGGATTTGCGGAAAAAGAAAGAAACCGGGAAACAAAAAAAATAATTAGCAATTCAGTTAAAAATGCTTTTCGAAATTGACATTAAGATATTGTTTTATTTCACGAAAGTAGCAGCACGATTTTATACTTTTATTTCTCAAAAAACCATACAGCAGATTCTCTGTCTGCACTATATTATAGATGTGGTAGATGGTTTTTTCAAACTGAAAAATAAAAGCCCGTCAGACCATTACAATCTGACGGGCTTTAAACTACTATTATAACTGTATGTTTATCCTCTTTTTCTTTTTACAGTTGTTTTCTTTGCCTTCACTTTTCCGCCGGGGCCTTTTACAGTTGTGGTTTTCTTAGTTGCAGTATTACCTCTTGGCCCGGTTACCGTCGTTTTTGTTCTATTCACTTTGTAGTTACCCATAGCAGTTGAATGCCGGGTGCGTACAGTAACTGAAGTTGTTCTAAACGGAGTATAAATTTTATGTGCATGAATAACCCGGTGAGTATGCACCACTGCAAATGAATGATGATGTCTTTTATGAAACGGATGCCATACATGCCATTTAAGAGGTTTCCGGGGTTTCCACCATACAGGATAATAATGCCAGCGCCAGGGAGAAACCCACGGGCGGTAAAGAGGAGTATATACAAACCGGACCGAAGGCCAGTGCCACACATTGATTACAATTCGGATATTTGTATATTCATAATTATAATTGGGCCCGCTGCCATTTTTATTTTTATCAGTTTCTTCATCATCGCCTCCACCATCAGGCTCCACAATTACCTGCTCACCATAAATTTCTTCATCACCAATAATTTGTAATACGGCAGTGGTATCACCAGTTTTTTCTAACTCTATTACCGCTATATCCTGGTTTTCTGATTCCGATACCGCAACCTGTAGAATAAAAGCATGTAAGTTTTTTTCCGATTTATCCACTACACGGATATAATCAATATCGCCGTCGCCATTGAGGTCAAGATTATTTACATGATTTGATTCGGTGTTCAGTTGTTTTTCAAAATCTTCAGGCGAACTGGCATTTTGAAATAATTGCAATGCACCCTGCAAACTGAAGTTATCACCAGGCAAACCGGTTGAATCAGCACCCGATTGGTTTTGTCCATTTGATGTAACTGTAAATGCTAAGGCTGCAAAAATTGTGATAATGTGGTTTGTAATTTTCATAATTGCTAAATTTTGAGTTGAGACAAAATGATTTTTTAAAAGTTTAATAATTTGCGGTGAAAGATCTATGATAGGATATAGTTTAAAAGTCACCTGTATTTCAAAGTTGCAGAAACTTTTCAAGACTTCAAAAGAACGAATGGGGTCATTTTTCTATTTTGAGAGCTATTTTTAAAGTAATAACTTGCCCGTCCAATTTTGCAATTTTGATTTCACAAAATACCATACAGCAGATTCTCAGCCGCATTGATATTGTGGATACAATTGGCGGTTTTGTAAAATTGAAAAAGCGTGGCGCCAATTATCTTGGCCTCTGCCCTTTTCATAATGAACGTACCCCTTCATTTACGGTTTCGCAATCAAAAGAAATTTATAAATGCTTTGGTTGTGGCCGTACCGGCAATGCCATTAGCTTTTTGATGGAGCATGAAAAGTACAGTTATGTTGATTCGTTGAAATGGCTGGCTAATAAATATGGTGTGGAGATTGAAGAAACATTTCAGACAGATGTACAAAAGCAAGTACAGCAAACTGCAGAGAGTCTTTTTATCATCAACAATTTTGCACAGCAGTTTTTTACAAGAATGTTATTAGAAACTGATGAGGGCCGGGATATTGGTTTAAGTTATTTAAAAGAAAGAGGATTCAGGGAAGATGTGATTAAAAAATTTCAATTGGGATATTCGCCGGAGCAGCGGGACTCGTTTGCCAAAGAAGCTATTGCAAAACAATATAATGCTGAGTTGCTGGTAAAAACCGGATTGGTAGTTAATAGAAACGATCAGTTGGTTGACAATTACCGTGGCCGTATTATTTTTCCCATACATAATCATAGTGGTAAAGTATTGGGCTTTGGTGCAAGAATTTTAAAGAGCAATGATAAAGCGCCAAAGTATATCAATACACCGGAGAATGAAATTTATATAAAAAGTAAAATTCTTTACGGTTCTTATTTTGCCAGGCAGGCCATTGATAAAGCTGGTGAATGTTTGCTGGTGGAAGGTTATACCGATGTAATATCTCTGCACCAGGCGGGTATTGAAAATGTGGTGGCAAGTGGTGGTACTTCTTTAACAATAGACCAGCTTCGTCTTGTAAAAAAATACACAAACAATCTCACCATAGTTTATGATGGTGATGCTGCAGGCGTAAAAGCCGCACTCCGCGGACTTGACCTTGCATTGGAAGAAGGACTCAATGTAAAATTGGTTTTGATTCCTGATAAAGAAGACCCGGATAGTTATGTAAACAAAGTTGGCGCAACTGCTTTTATTGATTTTGTAAAAAAGAATAAGAAAGATTTTATCCTTTTTCAGTTGGAAGTGTCACTGAATGATGCAGGCGCTGACAGCGTAAAAAAATCGGAAGTGGTGAACCGTGTGGCAGAAACAATTTCACGGATAAATAAAGCTGAAGATTTTACCAAACAACAGGATTATATAAAACAATGCTCTGAGATTTTAAAAATTGATGAAGGCGGCCTGCATGCTCTTGTAAATAAATTTATCCGCAACCGAATTTCCACACAGGAGAAAGCATTGCCTTTTCAAGAAGCAAAACAAGTAGAAGATAATGCACAGAAAGCTGCCGCCACTGATTATGATGATGCCACTTTCAATCTGTTATTTAAAGATGATTTGCAGGAAAGGGAATTTGCCCGTGTGCTGCTGGAGCACGGAAATAAAACTTATGAGCAGGGTTTGATGGCTGAATATTTATTTGAAGAAATACTTGATGAAGGTTTATTTGACAATACAGATGTAATAAAACTTGTAAAAGAATACAAGGCAGCATTTGAAAAAGATAAAAAATCGGTTACAAAAAATCTGTTTGTTTACCATCCTGATTCTGCCATCAGCGCTTTTGCAGTATCGCTTTTAAATTTTCCGTATGATGAAAGTGAACATTGGAGAAAAGAATTCAGCCAGAGCACCGGCTATCAGAAAAAACTTTTTGAGCAGAGCTATGAAAATTTTTTAAGATCCGTTACAGTGGGTAATGAAACAGAACTGATGACTTTTTTAAAAATGGATGAAGACAGAACTTTTCATGAAGTGGAATCGGCTGTGAGTTATTTCAAATTGAGAAAAATTAAAAGAATGATGCTGGAGAACCAGGTAGATCTTGAAAAGCCACATACTAAGGAAGAATTTCAACACCTCAATCAAACCCATGAGCATCTGAAACAAATGGAAAAAGATATATCTGGAAAAATCGGGAGTGTAATTATCAAGTAGTCTTTTCCAATTGCAACAACAAATCACTATACGAAACTGCAATTAAATCTTCCTCTTTAATTCCAAACTCTTTTAAATAGAAGTTACATTGCTCCAATAGTTCGGTTTCAGTTTTATCGGCAAGAATATTTCCCGCTTCTATTTCAACAAACGAACCTAACTCCGGCACTTCATCAATATGAAATTTTACATTTTCAATATAATAAATTTCCCTTTGTTTCTTCACTACCATTTTTACCCCGCAGGATTTTTCTAAAACTGTTTTTAATTCTTTTGGGTTTGAAATTTTTACTAAATGAAACTGAGAGCTTTTTGGCCCGGCTTTATTTTCCCTGTTATAAAAAATCAGGTTGTTTTCAATATTGCCTTCACGCAGTTTTAATCTGCCATGCATCACATTAAAATATGTATCCGTTTGAAAATCTTTTCCGATAAAATTTGCATGGTAATCAATAAGCCATTGCCGGATGTAATCTGCATCAGAACACCTTGCTTTTATTTCTACATTAAGATGGGACATAAAAAAAGTAACCATGCAAATATCATGGTTACTTCTAAATTTTTTCCAATAAGTTTTAAGCTTCCAATGCAGCCAGTTCTCTACGGCGTACCCTGTACTCTTCTACTTCGACAGCCGTACCGTAGCGGGTGGCACTCCAAACATGATCCAATGTAACCTGCTCAACACATTCGTAGCCGGCAGAAGTAAGCTTTTGCCAACTGCATACACGGTTAAGATCAGTTACAATTTTGGAAGTGGACTTTGGTGATGCTACCCAAAACTTAGATTCTTCTTTCAACGCAGGCATTACCTCATGCAAAATGCTGTTAAGCTGATTTTCGTTTACGGCAAATACCAAAGCAAAATCAATTTTGCGGCTTTTGAGGAGCGGCGTTACATTTTTTGCGAAGGATAATTTGCTAAACTGCTTTTCGATTGATGAGGGCAATCCCTGGATAAGAAGGTTTTTTTCGTCTGCTAATTGCAGCTTTTCAAAAATCGTTTGTGCCATACTTTAAAAACTAGTTTAAGAGTTTCAGAAAAAGTTCCGGTTCGGGGACCGTTTTCAGTGAACACAAAATTGCGGGGCACAAAGGTAACGGATTATACTTTGTAATCAGCCGATCATTTAAACAAAATCATGCCTTTATATTGTAAAGGCAGGAAATAAATTTGAATCAAGTTTTTTAAACAAAGTAGCTAAATCTTATTTAGTCACAGGTTTATAATGCTTCATGGCCTCATCCATATATTTATTTAATTGATCAATTCTTTTTCCTTCACCTGGATGTGAGCTTAAAAATTCAGGAGGTCTTGCTCCGCCTCCGGCTTTTTCCATTCTTTGCCAAAGCGGTATTGATTCCTGAGGATTGTATCCGGCCATTGCAGCCCACCACAAACCATATCTGTCTGCTTCTAATTCATGTTTCCTGGAAAATGGCAGTAAAAAACCAGCCGATGCACCCAAGCCATAAGCAAGAAAAAAAGCATTTTGTGTTTCTTTTGGTTTATTTATTAAAGCAAGTTGCAGCCCTGCACCAACAACAACTGCTCCCATTTGCTGGCTTATCCTTTCGTTTCCGTGCTGAAAAATGGCATGAGAAACCTCATGCCCCATAACTATTGCAAGTGCTGCTTCATTTTGAATTAACGTAAGTAAGCCGGTATAAACAACAATTTTTCCACCCGGCATGCACCAGGCATTAATCGCATTATCTTCAACAAGATTATACTCCCAATTATATCCATCAAGTTCGCTGCTTTTACCAATTGAATCATAATAACTTTCAACAGCTTTTGTGATTCGTTTACCTACCCTGAGTACCATTTCTGCATCACGAATATTGGCATACCTTACTACTTTATTTTCTGCCAGAAACCTGTTATACTCAGTGGAAGCCATATTCTGTAAATCTGATTCCAGAAAGAATTTAAGTCCGCTTCTGCCTGTGACAACATTTCTACTACAGGCAATTGCAAGAGAAATGATAAGAAATAAAGACGTTATTAACCTAATCATAATAAAAGGTTTTATATTATAAGACAATGATTATACCAACCTGAAAGTTGATAACTGCCGATGTGCAATGGAAAGTTAATGATTTTTTAAAGATTGTTTTTGTCAGCCGATTCACGGCGGCGCTGGCGACGGCGGTCACGATATTTTAAAATAGGAACTTTACTTTCATCACCATGTAAAATCCGACCGATATTTTTCTGATGGGTAACAAGAACCATCAATGCAACTGCAATTGCAAAAACTCTGTAAAGATCTTCAGGCTCATTAAATATTACCAGAATAAAAATTGGAAATGCAATACTTGCTAATATGGAACTTAGAGAAACGAATCTTGTTAAATAAAGAACCAATAAAAAAACACCGACACAGCAAATGGCAACAATTGGCTGAATGCCCAGCACCATTCCAAACACGGTTGCTACTCCTTTACCCCCTCTGAACTCAGCCCATATTGGAAAAATATGACCAATGACTGCTGCAAGCCCCAACCCAATTTGCAGATTGGTCATCTGTGTTTCATGATCAAGATAAAAAGGAATAAGATAAATAAGTTTTACTGCAATAATGCCTTTGAGCATATCAGCAATCATTACAAATGTGCCCCAGTTAGGACCCAATACCCGGAAAGTATTAGTGGCACCGGCATTACCACTTCCGTATTCACGGATGTCAATACCAAAAAAATGTTTGCTTACCCAAACAGATGAAGGAATACTGCCAATAAGATATGCGAGAACGATTAATAATACTTCGTTCATTGAGACTTAGTTGAATGTTGGATAACAAATATAAAGCATTCAATCAAGAGTTAATGATTAATTAATCACATGTTTATACCAGCTTAACTTACAAATTTCAGGCAGATCCAGTTATTTCTGATCAATTCTTTTTGAAATATTAATCCGCAATCGATTGCGGCTTTTAATATTTCTTCTTTGTCTTCATCAAGTATTCCGCTGATTAATAATACTCCAGCTTCATTTAGTTGCATACTTAGCGAAGTAAAATTTTCGAGGATGAACTGTTTATTGATGTTGGCAAGAATAATGTCAGATTTATTTTCTGCAAGAATATCCGACGCTTTTTTAATCAAAATATTCCTGCTGTTATTCCTGCTGATATTTTCATTTGCATTTTCAATACACCAGTCGTCATTGTCAATTGCAACTGTTTTTTGTGCGCCAAGTTTTTCTGCAAGTATGGCCAAAATGCCGGTGCCGGTTCCAAAATCAATTACTGTTTTATTTGTAAAATCTATTTCCTGCATCTGTTCAATCATCATGCAGGTAGTGGCATGGTGGCCTGTACCAAAACTCATTTTTGGCGTGATGATAATTTCGTGTTGTACATTTTTGATGGAATGATGAAAAGCTGCCCTGATGGCTACAAAATTATTTACCACAATGGGCTCAAAGCTTCTCTCCCACTGAGCATTCCAGTTTTCTTCGTTAACTATTGTTTTTGAATAGTC
>JANOJO010000016.1:0-1624 GCA_031418795.1 Bacteroidota bacterium
CACATCATATTTTATGGTACGCAGCAAATCGAAAATTTGTTGCGACAGCATATTTAGAGATTCTCTTTTTTCGCTTAGTTCAATATCAGCAATCAATCCATCTATTTCAGATTTTACCATACCCCAATAGCTTTCCACTGTTGGGTAAATGGCTGTGTCTTTTTTCATCTCTTCCAGCTTCAAACTATCTATTGCTGATTTTAACCCGATAGCATTTGTTGCAACAGCCGTTGTGTCCCAATTCACGAAGGCCTCTGTTAATCCATAATAAGCATTCATCATATTCATCATGGATTGGTTAAAAGATTCGCTGTGTTTACTTACCAACATGCCCACCGGTTTAGCGCCAGCAGGTTTTTTTTCTTTTTTAAATATAAATTTCCAAACAGCGAGTGCCGCAATTACTAATAAAAGGAAAATTATTAAGAATTTTTTCATCAGGAAAAATTTTACACAAAGATAGGTAGAGTCTCAGTTTAAGATTTCCAATCATCAGAGTTTTGTCATACCGAAACAGTGAATTTAAAAACCATTATTCTTTAGGAAAACATAGTTGAGGTATCTCAAACTTTTAAAACTACGGGATACTTCGCTTAATTTCTTTAAATTCAAAAGAACATGAAGGCAACGCTCAGTATGACAAGACTCCGGAGGTACGGTGACTTTTTATTTTACTGTAAACCGAACCTATCGCAAAGATAATTATCAGTCACCTGAGTTTGTAATACTTTATTTTTGCAAACTTGTTAAAATAAATGAATAAAAAGACACTAAACCTTTAACCCGTAACTCATAACCCGTAACTAAAAAATATGCTCGCAGGATTAACTAATGTAACCTTTGAATTCGGCGCCCGTGCCTTGATACAGGATGCCACCTGGCATATTCAACCGGGTGAACGCATCGGATTGATTGGCTATAACGGCACAGGTAAGTCAACCATTTTAAAATTATTTGTTGGTGAATACCTGCCCTCCGGCGGCACGGTTGAAAAAAGCCGCACTACATCTATTGGCTACCTGCACCAGGATTTATTAAGTTTTGATACAAACGATTCTATTCTTGAAGTGGCGATGAGTGCTTTTGAAAGAGTGCTGCAATTGGAAAAAGAAATTGAAGCGCTTGGCCACGAATTAGAAAAGACCGGCGATGAAAAAACTTTGCATGATTATACAGATCGCCTGCATGAATTAGAAACTCTCGGTGGTTATAATATTCATCATAAAACTGAAGAAGTGCTCCAGGGGCTGGGTTTTGCCAATGCAGATCTAAAAAGACCCTATAAAGAATTCAGCGGCGGATGGAGGATGAGGGTGCTGCTTGCAAAAATGATTTTGCAACAACCCGATTTATTATTATTAGATGAACCTACTAACCACCTTGATCTTCCATCCATAGAATGGCTGGAAAAATATTTGCAGAACTATCCCGGTTCTGTTGTTATTGTAAGTCACGATAAATATTTTTTGAACCGCATGGTGACAAAGATTGTGGAAGTATATCAGCAGCAGTTAAATATTTATACAGGCAATTATGATTATTATGAAAAAGAAAAAGCTATAAGAGTAGAACTGCAACAGAAGGCTTACGATAACCAGCAGGATTATATACGCCAGAATGAACG
>JANOJO010000017.1:0-1694 GCA_031418795.1 Bacteroidota bacterium
GTACTAAAGGGATTAAAGCTACATCACATTTTGAGTACACATGATAGTATTCCTGAACCGGCAGCGATTCGATTACCTCCGTATTATAAGAACTATTACAGGTGAATATCTTTGCCATTGCTTTCCATTCCGGGTTTTTCCTTTCATAGCCCCCAAGTATAAACTTTACTTTATCCCTTTTGATTAATTTCATTGGCCCCCGGAGTAACTCTAAATCTTTCTTATGGGTGACACCACCCGCCCAAAACAATCTGATCTTATCGTCTGGAATCTTTTGAGTTAAGAACTGATCAAATTGCGGAATTGCATTTAGGAGTATGTGAACATTTTTATTCAGCGGGTAAACCTTTTCAGCCAGTCTTTCATGCGTTACCGTTACTGCATCTGATTCCCTTATCATTTCCTCCATTATTTCCGACCTCTTGAAATGGCGGTACTGTTCATGTAAAAGGTGATCCGGCCCCAACCTCCAATGATCGTCAAAGTCGGCAACTAATTTAAACCCGTATTTTGCCCTGAGAGTAAGAACGTCCTGTATTACTTCTTTGGGTGTTATTGTTTTGGTGGGAATCCCTCCGAATACCATTCTATTGAAAAAAACAATATCAACGCCTTGCAGTTGTTCTTCATCTATTTTGTAGTTGACAACTATTTCAATACCAGGCATCAGGATAGCGGGTAGCATGATGCGGTGCAGTTTAGGCCCGGAGTGATTGTAGATGCAAAGAATTTTCATAACGTCTTTTTCATTACATAGTTAATTAACCTTGCTGCTATCATTGCCCCAGCCATATAGAAAGGGATATCAAACCACTGTGGAAGAAAGTAAAGCAAAAGAAAAAACCAACCCGCCATGCACACATCACAAATAAACGGCTTGAACCTCCACCCGGTTATTACATGGAACTGGATTACGTTCACCAGAACAAAGGCCCCACACGCTGCAAGTAGTATATCTTTCATTTGTCGTCATTTAACCAAACCCTAACCTCGTCCACTTTTAAAGGACATAGATTGTGAACATTGTCGGAAGGAAGTTGCTCCCACATCTTTAAGCTATCAGAAACTTTATCCGATACGTTGCAAGCGCAATAGCCGTATTCATTGTCGTTTGTGGCAAATGGACACTCTCTGCAATTTGTTACTTTTACAGATTTCATTTTACCTTTTTTAAATGATCTCGTACCTTCTTAACTGCCCTACTTATGCTGCAAGTCGGTATTCCTACCTGTCTTTCTGTTTCGCTCATTGACCCATAACGTGCTACTGCTTTAACTAGTTCCCTGTAATAGAACGTACCGAAATGATTATCAAGATTTTCAATTCCTTTCAAAATATTTTCCTCCCGTTTTTCTCGTTCCCGTTTTTCCTCAACATGGTTTTCCTCCGGGTACTCTAAATCTGCTGTTCTTATTTCCGTTGTGGCATTACTTAAATATTTTTTATGGAAAATGTTTCTCGTCTGTCTGGAAAGGTTAATAATTATCCTCACAACATAAAATCTTAGTTTGTTATCAGTCTCCGCTTCAATTACCTTGTCTGGCTTTTCCAATAGAATTAAAAACAATTCCTGCTTAAAATCTTCCCGGTATTGCGGAGCAACAAACTTTTCAAGGCAATCGTTAAGCCCCTGATCGTTGTAGAGCCGGGTAAGTATAGCAGTTACGTCCACAAACCAAAGATAATTAAAGGGG
>JANOJO010000018.1:0-1726 GCA_031418795.1 Bacteroidota bacterium
GGCGGATTAGGTGAAGGACAACGGATAGCCAATTTAGCTAATTTATATTATGTACCATTTGCTCCGCATATGGTTGCTTCTTTCTTAGGAGCAATGGCATCTGCACATGTGTGTGCATCTGTGCCTAATTTTTTAATTCTGGAATGGCAATCTTATTTTCACACCCAGCCAATGTTTAAAGAAATAATTAAATATGATGGTGAATGGGTTAATAATAGTTTCATTACACTTTCTGAAAAGCCGGGTATAGGTGTGGAAATAAATGAAGAAGGAATGAAAAAGTATGCAATACCGGGAATACCATTTTTTGAGTAAGAAATATTTAAGTATCAAAAATAATTTACAAAACAATAAAACCATTTGTTATGAGCTCCCGTCGCAATTTTTTACAAAAGCTTGCTGCCCCACTGCTGATTTCTCCTTTTATATCAAAGGAAGATTTGCTTTCAGAATTTAAAAATGTGAAAAATGAATCTTATGCTGGTCCGGTATTGCGTGTGGCCATAATGGGGCTTGGCAGTTACGGCACACGAGTAGCTGATGCTATGCAAACAAGCACCAAAGCAAAACTGGTTGGAGTTATAAGTGGTACACCGGCTAAAATCACTGCATGGCAAACCAAGTATAATATTCCTGAAAAGAATTGCTACAACTATGAAAATTTTGACAACATAAAAAACAATCCTGACATTGATGCAGTGTATATCATTACTCCCAATTCTTTGCATAAGCCACAGGCAATTCGGGTAGCTCAGGCAGGCAAACATGTTATTTGCGAAAAACCCATGGCGCTAAATGCCAGGGAAGGACAGGAAATGATTGCTGCATGTAAAAATGCAAATGTAAAATTACTGGTAGGATACCGCATGCACTTTGAACCAAAAACACTGGAGATAATCCGCATGAGAAATGCAGGTGAATTGGGAAAGATTATGTTTTTCCAGGGCCTATGTGGTTTTCGTATTGGCGATCCAACTCAATGGCGGTTGAATAAAGAGTTAGCAGGCGGTGGCTCCATGATGGATATAGGAATATACGCTGTTAACGGTGCAAGGTATATGGTTGGTGAAGATCCTATATGGGTAACTGCTCAGGAAACAAAAACAGATAAAGTAAAATTTAAAAAAGGAGTAGATGAAACAATTCAGTTTCAACTTGGTTTTCCCAGCGGTGCTGTTGCAAGTTGTTTATCTACTTATGCTATGAATGGGTTGGATAAATTTTATCTGAATGCTGAGAAAGGTTTTGCGGAAATGCAACCATCAACAAATTATGGGCCTATAAAGGGAAGAACAAATAAAGGAGAGCTGACGCATGAACATAAAACACACCAGACAGTGCAGATGGATGAAATGGCAGCAATTATTCTTGAAGGCAAACAACCAACAGTGCCTGCTGATGGTGAAGAGGGACTGAAAGATTTAAAAATTATTGATGCTATTTATGCGGCTGTTAGATCCGGCAAAAAGGTTAGTTTAAGTTTGTAGTTGTTTATGTATTGTATTATATGATTTGTAAAAAATAAAAAAATGACAACTGGAAAGAAAATATTAATCATCACTGGTGATGCCGGCGAAAGTTTTGAAATTCTTTATGCGTCGCATCGGTTAAGAGAGGCCGGCTATGTGCCTGTGATTGCTGCGCCATCAGTAAAAAGAATGAACCTTGTGATGCATGACTTTGAACCGGGATGGGATACTTATGTTGAAAGAAAAGGATACCTGGT
>JANOJO010000019.1:0-1800 GCA_031418795.1 Bacteroidota bacterium
GAACATTGAACATTTAATATTTGATGAAAAAATTATTTCTACTTTTCCTTATCGCCTTTTTTTCTATTCAGCAAATTGTGGTACTGCCAGGTTGCGCTAACATCATTCCACCTACTGGTGGCGACAGAGATTCTTTACCACCCCTGCTTTTAAAAGCCAGCCCACCGGATTCCAGTAAAGGATTTAAAAACAAAACCATCAGTTTTACATTTGATGAATATATAGAACTGCAAAGTATTACTGAAAACCTGATCGTGTCGCCAACACCTGAAATGCCTCCATTGATCGAGTCGAAGCTGAAAACAATTACTATAAAAATAAAAGATACATTAGAAGATAACACGACTTATGTTTATGATTTTGGCAAAGCCATCAAAGATGTGAATGAAGGAAATGTGCTGGAAAATTTTTCTTACATTTTTACAACAGGCAATGTGTTGGATTCGCTTACCCTTAGCGGTAAAGTATTGCTGGCAGAAACCGGTGGCATTGATACGACTCTTATTGTGATGCTTCACAAAAGCGGAGTTGATTCCGCAGTGGCAAAAGAAAAACCCAGGTATATAGCCAAACTGGATGGCAAGGGTAATTTCCATTTCCGGTTTTTGCCCGCAGGTACATATTATATATATGCACTGAAAGATGAAAACGGCACCCGCCACTATGGCCCAAAAGATCAACTATTCGCATTTGCAGATCAGCCAGTGGAATTAAAACCCAATGCACCTGCTATTACTTTATACGCATCTGCTTAAAAAAAAGAAACGCCAGCCGCCACGGTATCTTTAACATCTAACCGCGGTGGCCCTAACCGGGCAGATGAAAGAAGATTAAAATTTACAACTAACCTGAGTAATAATCAGCAAGACTTGCTCAATACATTTACACTCTCATTTGATCAGCCGCTTAAAAATTTTGATTCATCCAAATTGCAGTTAAGTACTGACTCTGCTTTTGTATCTGAAAAAAATTATTCCTGGACAGTTGACAGCCTGCATAAAAAAATAACGTTGAAAATTAACTGGAAGGACGGTACTCGTTATAATCTTATACTTGATAAAGAGTTTGCACAGGATACAGCGGGCAGAACATTACTGAAAACAGATACCCTGAATTTCACCACAAGGAAACAAACAGATTATGCATCTGTCAAAATCAATTTTACAAATTTTGATACGGCAAAAAATTCTGTGCTGTTATTTGTACAGGGCGGACAGGTGGTAAAATCATTTCCATTAACCACAGCTAATTTTTCGCAAACACTTTTTACTCCCGGCGAATATGAAATAAGAATACTCAGCGATAAAAATAAAAACGGAGTATGGGATGCGGGAGATTTTTTTGATAAACGAAAACAACCCGAACTGGTAAAGCCGGTGAATAAAAAAATAACGATAAAGACCAATTGGGAAAATGAATTTGATATAACGTTATAAGCCATGAGCTATTAGATACGAGCTTCGAGCCAAAGAAAGATGCTTACTCATAGCTCAAAGCTCATAGCTCGCAGTTATCTTTGCCCCTATGCAATTCTCCTCTTCATTGCTCGAAAATGCCGTCAACGAATTTGCCAAACTCCCTGGCATTGGAAAAAAGACTGCATTAAGATTGGTACTGCATTTACTCAAACAAAATGAAAACGATGTTACCCGTTTCAGCGAAGTGGTTGCAAAAATGCGCAACGAAATAAAATTTTGTCACCGCTGTTACAATGTAGCTGATGGAGATATTTGTTCTATCTGTGCCAACAGTATGCGCAAGCAGGAAACTATTTGTGTGGTGGAAAGCATTCGTGATGTA
>JANOJO010000020.1:0-8106 GCA_031418795.1 Bacteroidota bacterium
AATAAATCAAGACGATATGGAACCAGCCTTGCATACCGCAAAGAGTTTAATAAACTGAGTGATTTTTTTAAAAAGAAAAAAATGAAAATGCCTGAACTGAAGACGGAAGAAAGAAAGGAAGGGGACTAACAAGTAAGAAGTACGAGGTACGAGGTATGAAGTATGAAGTACGATGCGGAAAAACTGATCTCAAATTGCAATAGGTTTGTACTGACAGAAAATATAAAGCCTAATTCCCAATAACCCAATTCCTAATTACTTTTCATCCATAATTTCATGCCCCAGTTTATCCCGCTTGGTCTGTAAATATTTTTCATTATGCGGGTTAGGAGATATTTCTAATGGAATATTTTCTACAATTTCAAGTCCGTAACCAATAAGCCCCACTCTTTTTTTAGGATTGTTGCTAATCAGTTTTAATTTATTTATTTCAAGATGACGTAGAATCTGTGCACCTACTCCATAATCCCGCTGATCCATTTGAAAACCTAAATGCAGATTGGCTTCCACGGTGTCCATTCCTTCTTCCTGAAGTTTGTATGCTTTTAATTTATTTAGTAATCCAATGCCCCTGCCCTCCTGGTTCATGTATAAAATGGCGCCTTTTCCTTCTTTGTCAACCATTTTCATTGCAGCATGCAATTGCTCACCACAATCACAACGAAGCGAGCCGAGAATATCGCCGGTAAAACAGGATGAGTGAACCCTTACCATGATTGGTTCATCTTTTTTCCACTCACCTTTTATTAAAGCCAGGTGTTCATTGCTTGAAAGTTTTTCCCTGAATGCAATTAATTTAAAATGACCGAATCGGGTAGGCATATCCACACTCACAATTTGTTCTATCAGCGAATCAGTTTTAATTCTGTATTCAATTAGATCTTTTATTGAAATAATTTTAAAATCAAATTTCCTGGCTACTTCAAACAGATCAGGCAGGCGGGCCATGCTTCCATCTTCATTCATAATTTCAACTAATACTCCCGCTGGTTCAAACCCTGCAAGCCGTGCCAGGTCAATGGCTGCTTCAGTATGTCCGGCCCTGCGGAGTACACCACCTTTTTTTGCACGCAAAGGAAAAATATGTCCGGGCTTACCAAGATCAGATGGTTTAGTAGCAGGATTAATTAATGCCTGTACAGTTTTAGCCCGGTCAGTTGCAGAAATGCCTGTAGTACAACCATGCCCAAGCAAATCAACTGAAACAGTGAAGGCAGTTTCGTGAAGAGCCGTATTATTATTTACCATTAATTCAAGACCAAGTTCATCGCAACGATCCTCCACCAGTGCAGCACAAATTAATCCGCGGCCATGCTTGCTCATAAAATTGATCACATCGGGAGTCACCGTTTTTGCAGCCGCAATAAAATCTCCCTCATTCTCACGGTCTTCATCATCCACCACCACCACAAGTCTTCCGGCTTTTATATCCGCTATTGCACTTTCAATACTATTCAGCATCAGGTAAAATTTTAAAATGCAAAGGTAAGTTTGGCCGGCCTGATATTTTTTTTAAAATTTGCAGCAAACAGGCAACCTTTCCTGTCATTATGGGGTTAAGAATAAAGTTATACACTCATTTCAATTTCTTAATATTGGACTATATTTAACACGGGATATTTCCCTTTCTTTGCACCAATAAACTAATACTTATGCTTAAGAGACTCTTTATTTTACTTGCAATGGCATTTATTGCAGGCAGCTATTTAACAGCTCAAATCACAACCAGCAGTATTAACGGTAACGTTAGAGATTTGTCTTCCGGAGAATCACTTGTTGGCGCCAGCATTGTGGCAACACATATTCCTTCTGGCTCTAAGTACACCACACTGGCAACCAAGAAAGGAGATTTTACCATCCACGACATGAGAGTAGGCGGCCCGTACGTTGTTGTTATTTCTTTTGTAGGATTTGAGTCAGTAACTTATGATGATGTGGTATTAAAATTAGCCGAACCTTTTTTACTGGAAACACAATTAAAGAAAAAAGAAGGTACGCTTGAAACCCTGATTGTAAGTACTGCTAAAAGAAACCCTCTTTTAAATTCAACCAGAACCGGAGCATCAACCAACCTTGGAATCAGGGATATTCAAAATATTCCAAGTATTTCCCGTAACATAAATGATTTTACACGCCTTACCCCACAGGCAAACGGATCATCAATTGGCGGCGGAAATTACAGACAAAATAATTTTACTATTGACGGAGCAGATTTCAATAACACGTTTGGCATTGGCACCAACCTGCCTGCAAACGGCTCACCTATTTCAATTGATGCCCTTGAAGAAATATCCGTGAATGTAACATCATACGATGTTCGCCAGTCAGGATTTATCGGCAGTGCAATCAATGCCGTTACCCGTTCTGGTACAAATAATTTCAGCGGTTCTGTTTACCATTATTTCCGGGATCAGAATCAGCAGGGTAATTCAGTAAACAAAATAGTTTTTACAAAACCACCTTTTGAGTTCAAACAGTATGGCGGCCGCTTTGGCGGACCCATTATTAAGAATAAATTATTTTTCTTTGTCAGCTATGAAAAAGAAAATCAACCAAAACAAATTCAATCAAGATTTGCTGCCACTGCTACCAGCCCATTTGGCAGCGCATCAAATATTTCAAGACCCACTGCCACTGAATTGAATGATATCAGCAACTACCTGAATACAACTTATAATTATGAAACCGGGCCTTATGATAATTATAATACCGAAATACTCAGGAAAAAATTAGTAGCACGTATTGACTGGAACATTAGCAGCAGGCATAAACTAAATTTAAGATACAGCCAGGTGGAAGGTGAAGATCCAACTGCACCAAGTACCTCCACAACAGGCACAGGTAATTCTTTTGCAACCGGTGCAGGACGTACAGATATAAATGCACACTGGTTCAGTAATTCTCAATACCTGCAGGGAGCAAACTTTTATTCTTTTGCCGGAGAGTTGAATTCTAAATTTGGTAAACTGTCCAATACACTACGCGGCACTTATACTTATCAAAATGACTCAAGAGCATCCCCAAGTTCCATTTTCCCATTTGTAGATATATTAAAAGACGGCTCACCTTTCACTTCATTTGGATATGAACTTTTTACTTTTGGAAACTTAAGAAAAGTAAAAATGATTTCTTTTGTTGATAACATCAACTGGCGTTCTGGTGCAAGCAACTGGACTGTAGGCGCACAGGTGGACTGGAGTGAAACAATAAACGGTTTTCAGCGATTTGGAACAAGTTATTACCGCTTCAATTCATGGGATGATTTTAAAAATGGTGTAAAACCTAATGACTATGCGTTAACCTATTCTTTGGCAAAAGGATTTACACAGGCATTTCCCACATTCCAGTTCATGCAATATTCAGTTTATGGACAAAATGAAATTGCATTCAACAAAAAATTCAAACTCACAATGGGTTTAAGAGTTGATTTGCCAAGATACCCCGATGTGGATGAAGTACAAACGCATCCCATAGTAGCGTCATTAACTTTTGCCGAAGGCAAAACACTTAATACCGGCCTGCTTCCTGAACGCCAGATTATGTGGTCGCCACGGGTAGGTTTCAACTATGATATATATGGTAACCGTTCATTGCAAATTCGCGGAGGTACCGGAGTATTTACAGGAAAAGTTCCATTTGTATGGATAGTAAGCCAGGTAGGTGATGCGGGTATGCTGCAGGTAACTCAATCCTGGAATGGAACTGCAAATACTCCTGGCCCATTCAATCCGGATCCGACTGCATACAGGCCAGCAGTAACACCAGTACCCGGCTCTGTTGTACCAAGTGCAATTACTGTATTGGATAAAAATTTTAAATTCCCTCAAACCTGGAAAACCAGTCTTGCCCTGGATACTAAATTGCCCTGGAATATGGTTTTCTCTTTAGAAGGAATTTATAATAAAGACATGCAAACAACTCTTTTCAAAAATGTAAATCTTGTTACACCACAGCCATTAGTTGTACAAGGCTACCCGCATCCTGACAACCGGATGATTTATCCAGCCAGCAATACACAGAAATTCATAAATCCATTAACTTCTGCTGGCTTGCCCAGCCCGTTAGGTACAGGTGCATTTAATGCTGTACTTCTTCAAAATGGTACACAGGGAAATTACATGTCATTAACAGCTAAAATTGATAAACCATTCCGTGGCGGAGTTTCTGCTTCATTAGCTTATGTAAAATCATTTGCCAACAATTTATATGATGGCGGCGGAGATCAGCCTCTTTCAGCATGGCAGAGCACTCCTACTTACAATTCGCCCAATACACCAACGCTGGGTTACGCAGGTTTTGTGGTGCCAGACAGATTAGTAGCATCATTCTCTTACAGGAAAGAATATTTCAAACATTTTGCAACAACAATTTCATTATTTTATTCCGGTTCTATTGATGGCAGATTCTCTTATGTTTATGGCGCTGACTTTAACCGTGATGGTTTTAATGGCAACGATTTAATTTATATTCCAAAAGATCCATCTGAAATCAGCTTCTCGGGTTCTGCAACACCCAACAGCAACTTTACTTATCCCAATGGAGTTGCCTATACTCCAAAACAAATGAGTGATCTTTTCTTTAATTATATTAACCAGGATAAATATTTAAGAGCACATAAAGGACAATATGCAGAAAGAAACGGTGTTCAACTGCCATGGCGCAATCAATTAGATTTGAAAATACTTCAGGACATATTCATCAATGTTGGAAAAACAAAAAATACAATACAACTGAGTCTTGACATTTTAAATCTTGGAAACGCTATTAATGATAATTGGGGCAAACTGAAAACTGTGAACGCTGCTTCTATACTGGTACCTACTAACCAGGCTAACCTGGTTCCTGGTGGTACAGTAATCCCAACTTTCCGACTTGCTACAGATAGAAACGCACCAATCACATCTACTTTCAGAGATAATCAAAGTGTATTCTCTACTTATTTTATGCAGATGGGTTTGCGGTATATTTTTGGCAACTAATAGCTGAACTACTCAATAAAAAAATCCCATCCTGATAATTATCGGGATGGGATTTTTTTTGCTTATTACTTATTGCCAATTGTCTGTTGCCTATTGCTACTCCTCCCCCTTCACTAAAGCTTCGGAGGACAAGCCCAACCCCACCGTAAAAAATCAGGCATTGCTTTTCCCCATGTAAATACATCGTGCCGGCCATTGTCATAATTAATGTAGCAAATATCTTTTTCACGGTCATATCCTTTTTTCTCCAACTCAATTATCAATGCCTGGGTATCATCAATAGAATCAATAACGCCGTTATTATTTCTGTCCATCTTTTCATCATAGGAACCAGTAGTAAAATAAAATTTCAGTCCGGGCTTGTATTCACTTTCCCTTACAAGCTTGTGCATGATCCTGTCTGTTTCTTCCACATAGCCATCATCCAATGCACGCAAGCGCCACCATAATGAACCAGAAAATACACCTGCCCTGGAAAATTCACCCGGATGATTCCAAACAGTGTCCAATGCTGAAAGTCCACCCAGAGAAAATCCGGCGTAACTTTTATCCTTAAAATTTTCAATGCTGTATTTTTTCTGAATGAATGGCACTAATTCTTTTAATACAAAATTTACGTGCCCCGCTGCTTTTGCTCCGCGGCCCTTAAAATCGGTATGAGAGACTGTGCCGTATTCCATTCTTCTTTCCTGTCCGCAATGTATGCCGGCACAAAGGACAGGTTCAATTTGATTCTTCACTACTAATTCTTCAAGCAGAGAATGAAAATTAAATTTTAGAAGATCCTGCCCGTCGTTTATCAGTAGCAGGTTTACTGATGCAGCCTTAATATTTGCGGGTAAATAAAAATCAACAAGCACTTCCCTGTTGAGGTATTCTGAATGAATTAATATATTTTCAACCAGGATACGGGATGAAATTGCAGTTTGCATATCCGGCAAAAATAAGGAAAGGTTAACCATGCCACTGTTTTAGGTTAACCATGCCACGGTTTAAAACCGTGGCATGGTTAAGAATCCGGGGCATGGTTAAGTATTATATTTTTTGTTTTTTAGCCGTGTTAAAAATATATTTGATTAACCGCTCTGTAAAAAATTAATATTCTTCATCATCAAAAAAATATTATGAAAAAAATAGGTGTCCTGTTCGGAAAAGAAAGAAGTTTCCCCAATGCATTTGTAGAAAGAGTAAACAGTAAAAACATTAATGGTGTAATGGCCGAGCCTGTCTATATAGATAAAGCCATGCAGGGTGAGCACAGCGGATATGCTGTTATCATTGACCGTATATCTCAGGATGTACCTTTTTACAGAACCTGGTTAAAAAATGCAGCGCTTACTGGTACTGCCGTCATCAACAATCCCTTTTGGTGGAGTGCCGATGATAAATATTTCAACAACTGCCTGATGACAAAGATTGGTGTGCCCATTCCTAAAACGGCAATCCTTCCATCAAGCAGTTTGCCTGATGATACAACTGATGAATCTTTTGCCAACCTGGCTTACCCAATGGACTGGGATGCAATTTTTAAATACACCGGATTCCCTGCCTATATGAAACCATTTGCCGGCGGTGGATGGAAAAGCGTTTATCAACTTAACAGCATTGAAGAATTTTTTGAAAAACATAAAGAGACAAAACAGTTAGTGATGCTGCTGCAGGAAGAAATTAAATTTACAGAATACTACCGTTGCTATTGTATTGGCCGCAAGCATGTACGCATCATGTCTTATGAACCAAGAAATCCGCATCATCTGCGCTATGTCGCTGACTTTGCTCCATCACCCGAAAGATTGAAACAGATGGAGGAAATTGTATTGAAAATATGTAACTATCTCGGTTATGATTTTAATACAGTTGAATTAGCCATAAGAGATGGCGTACCTTATGCAATTGATTTTTGCAATCCTGCTCCTGATGCAGAAAGAGCCAGTGTGGGTGAAGAAAATTTTGCATGGGTGGTGGAAACTGCAGCCAACTATGCCATTGAAAGAGCATTGGAAAATAAAGAAGGTCAGGATAATCTTACATGGGGAGAGTATGTGAAGAGGAGTAGTAACAAGATGAGTTTAACGTAAACCAATTATTAATTAATAACAAACCATGCCACGGCTTGAAGCCGTGGCACGGTTCTGATTCCACAAAAAAATGGCAACTTTAAATTATAAGAGCTTTACACTCGGCGTAGAAGAAGAATACATGGTGCTTGATCCCGTAACCAGGGAACTGAAAAGCCATGAACAGCGTATAGTGCATGAAGGACAAAAAGTGATAAAGGATAAAGTAAAAGCAGAAATGCACCAGGCTGTGGTGGAAGTAGGCACTGATATTTGTGCAGATATTGATGAAGCCTGGCAGGATGTATCAACACTTAGAAAAACAATTTCTGATATTGCGGGCAGTCTTGGATTTGCAATGGGAGCATCGGGCACACATCCTTTCAGCCATTGGGAAAGCCAGTTGATAACTGACCATGCACGTTACAATGAATTAGTAAACGAACTGCAGGAAGCTGCTCGCAGTAATTTAATTTTCGGCTTGCATGTACATGTGGGCATGGAGAACCGGGAGATGGCAAATCATATCGCCAACAGTACAAGATATTTTTTGCCGCATATTTATGCACTCAGCACCAACTCTCCTTTTTGGGAAGGCAGATTGACAGGCTATAAATCTTTCCGCACAAAAGTATTTGATAAATTTCCACGTACAGGAATACCCGAAGCATTTGAAAGTATAGAAGCGTATGAAAACTATGTGAAGCTGCTGGTAAAAACCAATTGCATTGACAATGCAAAAAAGATTTGGTGGGATCTGCGTGTGCATCCATTTTTTAATACGGTGGAATTCCGCATTTGTGATGTACCGCTTACCGTGGATGAAACAATTACTATTGCTGCCTTGTTCCAGGCGATATGTGCAAGAATATATTTGCTGCGATCTAAAAATTTAAATTTTATACAATACCCACGTCCACTGATCAATGAAAATAAATGGCGGGCCAGCCGTTATGGAATTGATGGCCACGGATGCCAACCTTGACACCATTTTCGTCAAAAATAGAATCAGCGCTGACATCCCCACACATATTAATGAGAGAAAGGTCACATTTAGTGGCATTGACATC
>JANOJO010000021.1:0-3133 GCA_031418795.1 Bacteroidota bacterium
GATTCATATATATAAATATAGTCTGTTTCAGAATTTCGGTATTGTGTCAGTTTGAAATTTCTAATTATCAGAGTCTTGTCAATTCCGAAAACGTTTCGGGGGTTTACGATGGTGGGGATTATTAGCACTAAACTTTGTTCGGAGAACTGAACTTCCACCTTGCACAAAAGAGTCTGCGAAGCAAGGAACCCCCGCTATCGCAAACCCCTTGTCTGCGGTTTGTTGTTTTTCTTCCGTTAAATTTGCTCGTTATATTTTGGGTCAAAATCTATCATCCATTCAATACCATATTTGTCTCTAAACATACCAAAATATGAACCCCAGGGACTGTCGGCAATAGGCATTTCAATTTGTCCACCTGCTGAAAGTCCATTAAATAATTTATCTGCTTCTTCTTTGCTTTCTGCACTTATTACAATTTTACTTCTGTTCTCATTTTCGTTTGTTTTTCCCATAATTTCCGGAACATCATTTGCCATCAACATATTACTTTTACCGATAGGCAATGCAATATGCATAATTTTATTTTCTTCTTTTTCCGCAACCTTGAATTCAGGACTTGCAAGGTCTTTGAAACGAATAATCTTTGCAAACTCTCCGCCAAATACTGATTTGTAAAAGGTAAATGCTTCTTCAGCATTTCCATTGAAGTTGATGTGAGGATTTATTTGTGCCATATTGTTTAATTTATTTTTAATCGTTCTAATTTTCCTTTTCGTTTAACTATGTTCTTGTAATCCCATTGAATTTTTTCCGATTTTTCAAGCCATCTTTTTAAATCAGTTGCATTAATTTCTGCTACTGAATTATAAAATATAGAAGCGTCTTTAAATTTTTTGCCTATCACATTTAAATTTTCTTCTTCAAAATCTGCTCCGCTCCAAAACATTAATCTTATGCCTTTTTTTTGTTTGCTGTATCCAACAATTGGATTGCTTTCTAAAAACCAAACCGGGTGTGCATGCCAAATTTTATTTTCAGCATGGTTCAAATGCTTGTTGATTAAAGTTGCTAACTTATTGCAAATCTCAACCTCATTTAATGACTGATTATACTCTTGAGTTTCTTTGTTCATCGTTACTCAAATTTTGTTATTGTTGTTTTGGAAATTTTGTAATGTCCATATAGAAAACTTCCCAAGTATGTCCGTCAAAATCTTCAATGGTTCTTTGTTGCATAAAGCCATAATCTTTCATCTCGCTTGGTTCAGTTCCTCCTGCTTTAAGTCCATTGGTCACAATGCTGTTTATTTCTTCAATGCTGTCTACTGATAAAGAAAAAAGTCCTGATAAATTTGATTTTGTGTCTGCAATCGGTTTAGTAGCAAAAGTTTTAAATTTTTCGTGTGTCAAAATCATCACAAAAATGTTTTCACTCCAAACCATACATTTTCCTGTGTCGTCTGAAAATTGTGGATTATTTGTAAATCCTAATGCAGTATAAAAGCTCATTGATTTTTGAAGGTCTTTTACTGCTAAATTGATAAAAATTTGTTTTGCCATGTTATTAAAATTTAGTTGTCAAAAGTAATTCAAATTTTGTTTTTTCTGTCAGTAGTGAGTGTCGCTATACAATGACCGCTAACGGTGAATTTATGGCACACTTTGAAATAGGAAAAAATAGTTGAGGAATCTCAAACTGTAACGATCTAAGAGATTCCTCACTAAGAGTCATTAAATTTAATGAATCATTAAGTTCGGTTCGGAATGACAAGACTCCGACGAATTGATAGTTTTAAAATAAATTCAAACTGAGCCACTACCAGAATTTCAATTATAAATCTAAGGGCTAATAATTGTTTGTGCAGGAATTTTTATGAACGGTTGCACCTTTTTGCGGGTTTTTAAAAATGGTTTCATAGATTCGCTTTCCCAAACGACGACTGCTGATGCTAAAAAAGGAACGACAGGAATTTATACTGAGGGAGATTAATCTTCACAATAAAGTATTGACCTCCGATATTTGCGAGGCAATAAGTGTTTCTGAAGATACTATCCGCCGCGACCTGTTTGAGCTTGCAGAATGTGGCGATATTATTAAAGTGCATGGTGGCGCTTTATCCAAATCATTTCATGTTTCTTTTCAATCAAACGGCGTTTACTCTCACGATAATAAAAAAATGATTGCTCAAAAAGCAGTTAGATTAATCCGGGATGGCATGTTTGTACTTACTACCGGGGGTACTACTATTATTGAACTTGCAAAAGCATTACCCAAACATTTAAAAGCAACATTTTTTACCGGCAGCCTTCCTGCGGCTATGGAATATATTCATCATCCTAATATTGAAGTGATTTTTATTGGCGACCGTATTTCAAAAATTTCAAAAATTACGGTTGGTGGCGATGCCATTAATAAAATAAATCAAATTAACGCCGACATTTGTTTTCTGGGTATCAATGCCATTGATGCAGAACATGGCCTTACTGATAATGACTGGGATGTGGTACAGGTAAAAAAAGCCATGATACAGGCTTCAAAAAAAGTAGTGGCGCTTACCATAGCAGAAAAAGTAAATACCCGGCAAAAAATAAAGGTTGCGGATATAGCTGAACTGGATATCATGATAACAGAATCTGATCCGAATGAAGAAATTTTTAATGCGTATAAAGAAAAAGGCATGGATATTTTATAACGATAATCCCGGCTTATGAAATTTTTTAACTGGCTGACTTATGTATTTTATTAAAAAAAACAAAAAAAAATCTATGAACCAAAAACTTATGCTAAAGCAAATGCAAAAACGCATTGCTTTATTCCTGTTTTCTTTTTTGGCCACAGTTACTGTCTTTGCACAGGTAAATATCAGTATTAGTGGAAAAGTAACAGGCGCTGATGGAAAGGGCATTCCATTCATTTCCGTTGTTGTAAAAACAACAAGCTTTGGTGTTGTTACAAATGCTGTTGGAAGTTATATTTTCAATGCTGATCTACCAAGTTCCGGAACCTATACTCTGGAATTTTCAGGTGTGGGTTTTAAATCAAAAGAGGAAACCCTGAAGGTAGTTGGCATTGCAACTTATACGGTAAATACGCAATTGAATGCTGATGCATTAAACCTGGATGAAGTGGTTGTAATTGGTTCTACTTTGAAACAATCAAGAAAACAATTAGGCAATACGGTTAATTCTGT
>JANOJO010000022.1:0-1563 GCA_031418795.1 Bacteroidota bacterium
TGGAATAAGGATTATTTTGTGCATTCAAATGTTTATACGGGTTATTTTCTCCGCAGAACTCCATATTATTACCTGGGCATAAACGGAAGTACCGACAGCCGTAAGAAATTGTACATAAACTTTAAGATTGGCGGGGCCGAATCACCATTACCGAACGATCCATACTGGACAGGTAGTTTGGGATTACGTTACAGGTTCAACGATAAATTTCAGTTAAGCACCAGCATGGATATTGTTCAGGATAAAGGAAACTGGGGTGCTGTTAGAAAGTCAGATGGTTCAGTAATCTTAAATACAGATGGCTCTCCCGTAATTTCACGTCGTAATTTAAAAACAAATACTGCAATTGTCAGCGGCCAGTATAATTTCACATCCAGGATGAATGTAAACTTTCGCCTGCGCCATTATTGGTCGTATTTGCATAACACCAATTTTTACAATTTAAAAACTGATGGGTATTGGCGAGACACTGCGTTTTTAAACAATCTGAATCTCAATTTCAACACATTTAATGTAGATATGTTTTATACCTGGGATTTTTTACCCGGAAGCAGACTTACCATTGCCTGGAAGAATGCTTTGGGAACAAATGTGAACATTGACCCCTATACCAACATGACCTATTTTAAAAACTTTGGAAAAGTAATTGACAATCCGCACAGTAATGAAATAACTGTAAAAATTGTTTATTTCCTGGATTACCTGAAGCTGAAAAAACGAAAATAAAACACACTTAACTTAAAATAAAAATTTAAGCACATTTAAATAATTAAAACTTAATTAGATTTGACTTTGATTTAACCCACCTTTTTTTATTTTGTTAAAAACGCAACTAATATGACTGAAGACACTACTGCAGATGTTTTAAATTTTAATCAAAATGCTAAACCTAAATTGCCAACAGGATTAAACGTGCTTACCATTTTAACTTTTATTGGATGTGCTGTTTTTGGTTTATTAACTCTTTTGATGCCAATGATTAATAAATGGTTACTTGGGTTTATGGACAAAGCTGTGAACTCCGGACAGGAACTTTCAACAAAAGAATTGGCAGATATTGAAAAGGGCAGAGCTGCAATAGAATTAGCTCAGCAAAATATGATACCCCTGATAATTATTGGTATGATTGGAATTATTTTGTGTTTTATAGGAGCTTTATGGATGCGTAAATTAAAAAAAGATGGTTACTGGATGTATGTAGCCGGTGAATTAGCTCCGGTTATTGCAGGTTTTTTTCTGCTTGGTACCAAACAATACGATGGTGCTTTCAGTATTATTATAAGTATTGGTATTCCGTTGATTTTTGTTTTTCTGTACACCATGCAGCGTAAACATTTGGTTTATTGATATTTACTTTTTATAAAATTTAAAGCAGGCTGCAAAGCCTGCTTTTTTTATTGAAAGTATTTAGGGTTTAAAAATTACCAGGCTTTGGAAATACTGCCGTTTAAAATTTTAATTAAGTACAAATGTTTGTTTTCAAAATAATCAGGTACTGCAATTTCGTTATTCAGCCGTACCGGCCTGAAATTATATTCACAAAAGATCTGTACAGGTTTGTCA
>JANOJO010000023.1:0-2161 GCA_031418795.1 Bacteroidota bacterium
CATTAAATATTTAAGTGAACAGGGCATTCGTGTAAAAATGCAAAAGACAGAAAATTATTATCTGGCCGATCAGCAAAAAGAAATGCCGAAGGTGGATGAAGATTTGCTTTTTTACATTGATGAAAAAAATAATTCAGTTGACCTGAGCGATAAAGGCATCGCCATGATAACCAAATCTGGTGAGGATGCTGACTTTTTTATTTTACCGGATATTGGTATGAAGCTGGCCGAAATAGAAAAACTGGAGTTAAGCGCCGATGAAAAAATGCATCATAAAGAAGAAGCGCTGAATGATTTTCGGGTAAAAGCTGACCGCATACATACAGTACAGCAGTTATTGAAGTCTTATACACTTTTTGCAAAAGATGTGGAGTACGTTGTTCTTGATGGCGCAGTAAAAATTGTGGATGAACAAACAGGCCGTATTCTTGATGGCCGCAGATATTCTGATGGATTGCATCAGGCAATTGAAGCAAAAGAAAATGTAAAAATTGAAGCGGCTACACAAACTTATGCCACCATTACTTTGCAGAATTATTTCCGTATGTATCACAAGCTGGCGGGTATGACGGGTACTGCCGAAACAGAAGCTGGAGAATTCTGGAGTATTTATAAATTGGATGTGGTAACCGTGCCCACCAATGTAAAAATGATTCGCAAGGATCACCAGGATCTTGTTTATAAAACCAAAAGAGAAAAATATAAAGCCGTAATTGAAGAAATTGAAAATGTAAGAAATGCAGGCAGAGCAGCGCTTGTTGGAACAACCTCGGTTGAAGTAAGTGAATTGCTTGGTAAGATGCTGCAACAGAAAAAAATTCCGCACAATGTTTTAAATGCAAAACAACATGCACGGGAAGCGCAGATAGTAGCAGAAGCAGGATTGCCGGGTGCAATAACTATTGCAACTAATATGGCTGGTCGTGGTACAGATATAAAACTTGGCCCAGGTGTAAAAGAAGCCGGCGGTCTTGCCATCATTGGTACAGAAAGACATGATAGCCGCCGTGTGGATCGGCAGCTTCGTGGCCGTTCAGCCCGCCAGGGTGATCCGGGTACATCACAATTTTATGTGGCGCTGGAAGATGATCTGATGCGTATGTTCGGCAGCGAACGAATTGCAAAAATTATGGATAAGCTGGGCTACAAAGAAGGTGAAGTAATACAACATAGCATGATCACCAACAGCATTGAACGTGCACAAAAGAAAGTGGAAGAAAATAATTTTGGTATCCGCAAAAGATTGCTTGAGTATGATGACATCATGAATAAACAACGCAATGTTGTGTATGGAAAACGCCAGCATGCTTTATTTGGCGAAAGACTTGCGCTTGATCTTGATAATGCATTCTCCGTTGTTTCCGAAGGATTGATCAGCACTTACCGTGAGCAGGAAGATTATGATGGTTTCAAATTAGATTGCATTGTAAACTTTGGCCTTGATACAAAAATTGATAAAGAAGAATTTTTAAAAGCCGATGAAAACTCCCTGATAGAAAAACTGTACTACGAAGCCACAGAAAATTATGAACGTAAAAAAGGAGATCTGAAAAAACTGGCTTTACCTGTTTTTAAAAATATAAAACTTACACAGGGCAATCATATTGAAAATGTAGTAGTACCATTTTCTGATGGCCGCAAAGGAATAAATGCGCTGACCAATATGCAGAAAGCATTGGAGAGTGGCGGAACAGAAATTTGCGACTCCATGGAAAGATCAATTACACTGGGAGTGATAGATGATGCATGGAAAGAACACCTGCGTGCCATGGATGACTTGAAACAAAGTGTGCAGACAGCTTATCTTGAACAGAAAGATCCATTGGTGATTTATAAGATTGAAGCATTTAACCAGTTCAGAAATATGGACAGCGAAGTAAATAAAAATATTGTTTCATTTCTATGTCATGCTTCTTTGCCTGTGCAGGAAAGCAATGCACCAATGCGTGAAGGAAGAAGAGAAAAAACTGACCTCAGTAAATTAAGAGCAAATAAAGAAGAGATTGATGCAGCAGGACGGGATTATGCCGCCAATGAAAAAGATAAATATGTCCGAGGGACTCCTTTGGAGAGCACGGGTGATACACGTGTTGCAGAAAAACAGGCACCCATTAAAGTAGCGCCAAAGATTGGAAGGAATGATCCTTGTCCTTGTGGTAGT
>JANOJO010000024.1:0-1756 GCA_031418795.1 Bacteroidota bacterium
CGATATTTATCAGGTAATAGAAGTAATGAATAAATTCTGACAGCATGGGGTCTATCCGTAAACAAAGCATCACATCTTCCTTACTTATTTATATAGGTTTTATTTTTGGCGCCATTAATACTTATCTCTTTGCAAGAGAAGGTTACTTTACTCAGGAAGAATATGGATTAACCCAGACCTTTATTGCAATCAATATTGTATTTTTTTCTTTTGCAAATCTTGGAGCCACTCCCATCATCAGCCGTTTTTTCCCTTTCTATCACGATGAACTGGATGACAAGAAAAATGATTTATTAACCATTGCATTAATCCTTTCACTTACAGGATTCCTGTTTGTATGTATTGGCTCTGTATTGTTTGAACCTGTCGTAGTAAGAAAATTTTCTGCCAAAGCAGAAATACTGGTACACTACTACTACTGGATACTTCCGTTTACTTTATTCTTTACCGTGTTTATGATTCTGGAAGCACACAGCACGATGAATAAAAAAAGTGTGTTCCCTGTTTTTTTAAGAGAAACCGGGTTTCGTGCAGTCCTCACTTTATTAATCATACTTTACCTCACTCATATTATAACCTTCGATACATTCATAAAACTTTTCTCGCTTGAATACATATTGCTTACTGTATTGCTGTTGATATATCTAATAAAAATTAAAAAGTTGCATTTTGTTTTTAAGATAAGTCATGTTACAAAAAAGAAAATGAAGGAAATGCTTTCTTTAATTGCATTTGTATATGGCGGCAATATTGTTTTTAACGTGGCGCTGAATATTGACAGTATAACAATTTCAAGCCTGAAAGGAATGGAATATACAGGTATTTTCGTTCTTTCAAATTATATAGCCAGTATTATTACCGTACCTCAGCGAAGTATTGTTGCAGTTGTTACTCCCTATCTTTCTCACGCCTGGAAAGATGGCAATCACAGGGAAATACACAGAATATACAGCAGGAGTTCTATTAATTTACTTATTATCTCTATTTTAATTTTTTGTCTTATCTGGCTCAATATTGATGAAGCATACAATCTATTAAACCTTGACAAGGCATTCAAAGAAGGAAAGTATGTCATACTTATAATTGGTATCAAATTTATTATTGATATGGGTACCGGTATCAATAGCCAGTTACTTTACACATCTCCTTCCTGGCGTTTTGAATTTTTGAGCGGTGTTGTATTACTGTTTCTTTCTATCATTCTTAATTATTACCTGGTACAGGATTATGGAATCATTGGTGCAGCCGTGGCCGGCTTTATTGCCCTTACAGTTTACAATGCCATCAGGTTATTTTTTATTTGGGTAAAATATAAAATGCAGCCTTTTTCCATAAAAACTTTATTGACAATTGCATCGGGTGTTCTTAGCTATTTTATTGTTTTATTATTATTGCAAAACTTAAATGGCTGGTTGGGGGTAATTTTGAAATGTATGAGTTTCTGCCTGTTATTTTTCAGTGCCGTTTGGTATTTGAAACTAAGCCCGGATTTTGAACCTTTATTAAATTCTGTAAAAAAAAGATTGGGTTTTAAATAAACATTTCAACAACTTATATTAACCTGTTCGGTGGCTCAAAAAAAAATAATTGAAATGTCAGATAAATTCAAAGCAACAATTGTCATCTGTACTTATAACAGGGTAATGCTTTTAAAACTTTGTGTCGAAAGTATAGTTGCGATGAATATTAATACAACTGAATTTGAGTTATTAGTTATAGATAATAACAGTGTTGATAACACAGAAGACTATTGCAA
>JANOJO010000025.1:0-5953 GCA_031418795.1 Bacteroidota bacterium
TAAGAGCATTTACCAGACCCACCGGCATGTTGAAAAAAGATTTTTTCAGCGAAACAATTGACCAACTGCATAAAGAACTCCTGTATTTAGTTTTTTATTTTCAGGGTGAGCCTTATCTCAATCCAGATTTTCTGGAGATGGCAAAATATGCAGCATCTAAAAAAATTTATACCGCCACTTCCACCAATGCACATTATTTAAATGATGAAAATGCAAAGCGTACAATCGAGAGTGGTCTTGACCGGCTCATTATTTCCATTGACGGCACCACACAGGACGTGTATGAGCAATACCGTGTGGGTGGCAACCTGAATAAAGTACTGGAAGGCACAAAGAATATTGTGAAATGGAAAAAAGAATTGAAAAGTAAAACGCCGTTTATTATTTTTCAGTTCTTAGTTGTAAAACCCAATGAACACCAGATAGAAGATGTAAAAAAATTGGGTAAAGAAATGGGTGTGGATGATGTGTGGTTTAAAACAGCACAGATTTATGATTTTGAAAAGGACCCCAATCAGCTCATTCCGACTATTGATAAATACAGTCGATACAAAAAAACAGAAGATGGTTATGCTTTCAAAGGCAAACTCGCCAATCATTGCTGGCGGCTATGGCATGATCCCGTAATTACCTGGGATGGCCTGGTGGCTCCCTGTTGTTTTGATAAAGATGCACAGCATCAATTGGGAGATTTAAAACAAAAATCATTTAAGGAAATCTGGAACAATGGGGAGTATAAAAAATTCCGTACTTCTATTTTAAAAGGACGAAAGAATATTGATATCTGTTCTAATTGTTCAGAAGGAACAAAAGTTTGGGAAAGCAACTGATCTGCAATTATTTTTTTTAACCGTCAGGGCTTGAAGCTGAACACTTATTCGTCCAGCCAACTTTTCAGAAAACCGAATGTTGTGCGACTTGCTATTTCCACATATTTTTTCTTTCCCTGAGCATCATTTTATTAATGTCTTGAATTGAAGCTGCTTTAATGTAAGGAATAACTACATTTTCTAAGTCTGTAACGAAGGCATTATGAATATCTTCGCCATTTAAAGTGAACGAATTAAATTTATCCTTGTCATAAAATAAGGTCATGTCTGATACTCTATTCAATGCTCTAAATAGCATGTCATGAGAAATATTTGTAGCGTTAGTTTCGTAATTAACAGAACCCAATTTGTCGCTTCTAAATATCAAGCCAATCTTAATCTTCTCACTTGTGAAAAATCCATTTGAAAATTGGCCGCTGGAGGAATACCCGTTATGCGATGCTTCATATTCAAACCCATATTTGCTCAGTATTGGTTTGAGAAATTCAACTAGTGATTTTAAATTTTTACGACTATCGCTATTATTAATGTTTGTAGTCATATAGAGCTATCAATATTTATGAGTTGGCTGTAATCATTTCGCACAAGAACTTTGTTATGCGAAAGCCCTGGTAAAAAAACTACCAGCTTTTAATTTCCTTATAAATAATAATGTAAAAAGAAATAAATCCTTCGCAAAAATTGCGGATGGAGTCAGAAATTATTTTCATGGTGGTTAGTTTCAGGTTAAGGACATAAAGTTATGTAAAGCAACCCTTTTCCCATCTTCCCGTTTCAAATATGGCCATATTATTTTTCCACTTATGTGAATTATATGCAGAACCGGGAAATTTAATGGTACAACTTTTGACCATAAAAACAAAACACCACCAAACCGATGAGCATAGACAAAGACATCCACCAGACTAAATTTCGTAATGGCTATAACAAAGCCATGGTCAACATCCTGTTCACTAATAACTGGCTGTTGGAAAAAATAAAGACATTCGTAAAAACCGAAGACATTACCCCACAGCAATACAATATACTCCGCATTCTCCGCGGCGCAGGAACGCCTTTATCAACTTTGCAAATAAGAGCCAGGATGCTGGATAAAATGAGTGATACCAGCCGAATTGTTGACCGGCTTATTGCAAAGGGATTAGTGCGAAAAGAAATTTCAACAAAAGATAAACGCCTTGTTGATATTTCAATATCGGACCAGGGTAATGAATTGCTGATAAAACTGGATACCCGTGAAGGAGAGTTAGATAAAATTCTTCACAACCTGAATGAGGAGGATGCCGAATTACTCAGTCAGCTTCTTGATAAACTTCGTAATCATCAATAGTGTAATTTCATGCATTGACTATTTCAATTGCAGGCATGAAAAATTTTTTACAATCATTTTCATTTATTTTTTTATTATTTATTCCTGCATTAGTGCATGCACAAACGGAATATGAATTTCGTGGCGTGTGGATTGCATCTGTTGATAATATTGACTGGCCGGTGAAAGGCATGGTGAATGTGGACAGTCAGAAAGTGGAATACATACGCCAGTTGGATATGCACAAAAAAAATGGAATGAATGCAGTGATAGTTCAGGTGCGGCCTGCAGCCGATGCATTTTACCCTTCGCCTTACGAACCCTGGAGCCAGTGGCTCAGTGGCACACAGGGAAAACCACCCACTCCATATTATGACCCGATGCAGTTTATGATTGAAGAAGCCCATAAACGTGGAATGGAATTTCATGCATGGTGCAACCCCTACCGTGCCGATTTTAAAATTGGCGCATCATCCATTGCACCCAATCATCTTACAAAAATTCATCCCGAATGGTTTTTAGAATATGGCGATAAAAAATATTTTGACCCTGCCAGCAAGCAGGTACAAAAATTTGTGGTGAATATAATTGCTGATATGGTAAACCGCTACGATGTGGATGCTGTACACATGGACGATTATTTTTATCCGTACAGAATTGCAGGGAAAGAATTTCCTGATGAAGAGTCGTATAAAAAATCAGGAAGCAGATTGAATAAAGAAGACTGGAGAAGAAGTAATGTGGACTCCATAATAAAAAGGCTTTCCATTGTTATTAAAAAAGAAAAGCCCTGGGTGCAGTTTGGCATTTCGCCATTCAGTGTGTGGCGAAATAATGATAAAGACCCGCGGGGCAGTGATAGCAAAGCCGGGCAAACAAATTATGATGATCTGTATGCTGATATTATTTTATGGTTAAAAGAAAAATGGATTGATTATGTGGCGCCGCAACTTTATCTGGAAATAGGCCATGATAAAATTGATTATAAAAAACTGCTGGACTGGTGGAGCAAAAATTCTTATGGCCGGCATTTATATATTGGACATGGTATTTACCGTGCTTCTGGCAATTCACCAACAAATGCAGCGTGGAGAAAACCGGATGAGTTACCGAACCAACTAAAACTTTTACGGCAATACCCCAATGTGCAGGGAAGTATTTATTTCAGCAGCAAATCGTTTAACAATAATCCAAATGGCTGGAATGACAGCCTGCAGAATAATTATTATAAACAACCGGCTAAGGTGCCGGTGATGGAGTGGTTGCCCGGGAAAAAATGAAGTTTAATATATCCTCCCTTCCATTTTATTTACATAGTCCAAAGAACCGAGACGAAATCGAAAAGGAAAAGAGGTAATCTTTTCTAATTGAATTTCTTTCAGGCAAAAGAATCCCAGATGTTTTGAGTAAAAGGTTGATTGAAGTATCGGGTTGCTTAATACAAAAGAAGATTGCATGCTTTTAATAATTCCAGAATCACAATTTATTTTTTCAGGAAAAATGGCTGAATCTTTAGGCAGGAATCCCGAACGAATAATTTTTTCAAAATCAAAATTCATGAGGTAATTATAATCAATTGGCAACTTTATACAATCTTCAGGTTTAATTTTTTTTCCGAATTCCTCAAATTTGGAAGAACCCCAGCAATCTTTAAAAACAAAATGACTGATTTTGTTTTTATTAGTTGATTTAGCCGAATCGCTTTTACTTTCCTGAGCAAAATTTTTTCCAGATAACATTAACAGCAATACAACAAGAAGGATAATAAATCGTTGCCCCATCTTTATTTCTTTTGTCTGTAAATTTACGGCTTGATTTTTGTTATTCGACCCGAATTTTTTTAATGCACGGCTTTATTAACTTTTGATTGATTTTATATTATGGCACTGAGTCAGGGATTACAACAAAGGCTTTTACAAAGATTATCACCACAGCAGATTCAACTGATGAAACTGCTGCAGGTACCTACTGCCAACCTGGAAGAACGGATAAAAGAAGAAATGGAAGAAAATCCGGCGCTGGAGCTGGATGAAGATAAAATGGATGAACAGGATGATTTGAAAGATGAATTTTCTGAAAATGGTGAAGCGGAGGCTGAAGAACCAGACGGCAGCGAAGATGAGTATGATAATATTGACATCAGCGATTATGTAAAGGATGGCGATGATGATATTGCTGAATATAAAATGCGGGATGAAAACTATGGAGAGGAAGATGATAAAAAAGTAACGCCGCATAAAACAGAAACCAGTTTTTATGAACTGCTGCTTGACCAGCTTGGTTTATTAAAATTGGATGACCACCAGCAAAAAATTGCAGAGCAGATTGTGGGCAGCATTGATGAAGATGGTTATTTGAGAAGGGATACTAACGCCATTGTTGACGACCTTGCCTTTCGCCAAAATATTATTACTACCGAAGCTGAAGTGGAAGCATTGATAAAAAACATTCAGCAATTTGATCCGCCGGGTGTGGCGGCAAGAAATCTGCAGGAATGTTTGCTGCTTCAATTGCGCCGCCTGCAGGATGAAGGCCAGAATGTTTATACTGCTACCAAAGCCATTTCAAAACACTTTGATGAGTTTACCAAAAAACATTATGAAAAAATTCAGCGGGGGCTTGATTTAACTGATGATGAACTGAAAGAAGTAATGCATCAAATCATCCGGTTGAATCCAAAACCAGGCGGCATTTCGAGTAATCTAAATAAAGCAGAGAATTATGTGGTGCCCGATTTTTTTATTTATAATAATGCCGGCAAGCTGGAGCTTACATTAAATTCAAGAAATGCACCTGAGCTGCGCATCAGCGAAGGCTACCGTGATATGCTGAAAGAATATGACCGTGGCGCCAAAAAAGATAAGCGGCAGAAAGAAGCGGTGCTTTTCATTAAACAAAAAATAGATGCAGCCAAATGGTTTATTGATGCTATTGTACAAAGACAGCACACATTGTTTGGTACCATGACGGCTATCATGAATCATCAGCAGGAATTTTTCTTTAGTGGTGATGAAACAACACTGAGGCCGATGATACTGAAAGATATTGCTGAAAAAACCGGGCAGGATATTTCTACCGTGAGCCGGGTAGCCAACAGCAAATTTGTGCAAACAGAATTTGGAACATACAGGCTGAAATTTTTCTTTAGCGAATCTCTGAGTACTGATAGCGGCGAAGAAGTTTCTACAAGGGAGGTGAAAAAGATACTGAGTGATTTTATAGAAGCAGAAAGCAAACGCAAACCACTAAGTGATGAACATTTAACGGAGATGCTTCAGCAAAAAGGATATAATATTGCACGAAGAACCGTGGCTAAGTACAGGGAGCAATTGAATATACCTGTAGCACGGCTGAGAAAAGAATTATAAACCATGAATGACCGACTTGCAATAGATGAAAAAAACCAGTTGAAAGAAATTGCAGTCTCTAATGCGCTGCCGCAGCCAGCACTCGTAAAAATTTTTGCAAATATTTTTTCTTACATTTTTCATCCTTTATTTATCCCGGTTTACATCACCCTGTTTCTATTAAAGTTTCAATCATTTGTTTTTGCAGGGTTAGATGATTGGGGTAAACTTGGGAATATGCTGCAGGTATTTGTTAACTGTACTTTTCTGCCGCTGGTAACCATATTATTATTAAAAGGGTTGAAGTTTATTGATTCAATTTATTTAAAAACTCAAAAAGACAGAATCATCCCGTATATAATTTGTATGGTTTATTTTTTTAACTGCTGGTACTCTTTCAGAAATAATCATGGAGCCAGGGAATTAGAAAGTATGAGCATGGCGGTTTTCAATGCATGTGTTTTTGG
>JANOJO010000026.1:0-4427 GCA_031418795.1 Bacteroidota bacterium
TGCTAGATATAGATTTTATCCGGCAAGCATGTCTGTGTTAAATGATGGCAAGGCCTATATCTACGGTGAGTATTTTGATTTGAATGGTAATATTTCAAAAGACAAATCACTCGGCTTTGCTTTTTGGGGTATTGATGAAAAAGGAAAAATACTGAATGAGAAGTATAATTCATGGGATTTGGAACTGGGAAAATATTTAGATGTAAGTTCCAAAGGAAAGATTTCGGATTTCGGATTTATGTTTCTGCATAATATGGTGCAAACAGCTGATGGAAGTATTTATGCCATTGGTGAAGGGTATAAAAAAGTAGCAAGTGCCCTGGGTATTGCAGCTGCAATTTTATCACGCAACAGCAATATCAGTGTGGTGAAACTTAAAATAACCGATTTGATACTGATTAAATTTGATCAGAACTTTAATGTAAAAGAGGCTAAGATTTATGATAAGGTCGCAAACAATGTGGAATTGCTGAGCGGAATGGAGTTTGTGAGCACACCTTTGATCGGTAAGCTTATTAAATATACATATGGCCAGTTTGATTATGCGTACACACAGGTAAATGCTGATAATACTTCGTTTACCGTTTGTTATGAAGATAGAGTAAGAGGGAAAGATTATAAAGGCAGTACATTTAATTCTATTACATATACTGATGGGAAAATCACCACAGATAAAATCAATACAAAGTCTGATGCATCACGGGCTTATGTATTGCCTTCTAAGCAGGGTTCTGTTTTACTTCTTGAAATTTACAGAAAGGATAGACGAATAGAAGGGCATATTGAAAAAATGAATTAGAAATATATTCCTGATAATAAAAGCGGAGCAACATTATGATGCTCCGCTTTTATTTTATCCCAAACATTAAGAGGGAGTAAAAAAAATTCATTTAACCCGGTATCCTTGTAATATATTTTTCAATTTGTTTTATCTGATCTACAATTTGTGGTGTAGTGGGTCTTAATGCTTTTGCTTTTCTGAAAAAATCTTTGGCTGCACGAAATTCTCTTTTGTTCATCATAAGGCTGCACATTTGTAAATAAGCAGCGGCTTCATTTTCTTTATCAGGCAATCCTTTGCGAATGGCGCCGCGGATATAACTTTCCGCCTGCTTCATATCATTTTTTTGCATAAAGAGCATTCCCATTTGCAGCATACTGGCACCTTCAGCCTCTTTCATAGGCATACCCAGATCCAAACCCTTCTTCATGTTCTTCTCTGCACCATCAAAATCCTGTTTCATCATAGCCACATTTCCTTTCAGTGTGTAATACACAGAACGGATGGGTTTGTACAACATGCCGGGAAATTTAATAGTAGCAAGAACTTTTTCTGCGCCTTCCATATTACCTGCTTCAAGATGTTCCTGTATCAGGCGAAGCGGGCCAAAAAAGAAATGACCAAGTATCAGTATTAATCCAATTAAATAAAAAGGAAACCCCGGCCAGAAGCCAGAGTAATAATTAATAACACCACCCAATACGGCAACAAGAACTCCGATTTGCAGGCGGTATTTGATCAGTACATTATAAAATTTCATGTATCACTTTTAAAGGACTGCAAAGATAGGGGGAATATCAGTTGGTGAATTTGCATATCGGCCATAAAGTGCATTGCAGGAAAACAATAACTTTAACCAATGCAAAACCGTGGTTCGCATATACCATTTCTTGAAACAATCAGTGATTTTTTTAATGTGTATGGACTTGGCAAGCCGCTGCATACAGAAATTATGTGTATGCGGCTTGAAGATCAGCCTGATGACAAACTCATGCATATGCCGCTTTGCAGGACAAATTTTTTCAGGGTTATTCATTTCACCAATTCAAACCTGAATTTTTTTTCTGCCAATAAATTGATAAACGTTTCAAAAAATTGTTTGTGTTTCAGCTTCCCGGGTAAACTTGAATCATGGACAAGAACCGGCAATCTTTCCGGGTATGTCATTTATTTTTCAGCATCTTTTTCAGGGCTGGATATAACGAATAAAAATTTTGAAACAGATTATCCCTTTTTCAATTTTGATTCTGATCCCATGTTATTGATCAACGATGAAGAGGCTGCAGGTTTGAAGCAACATGCAGAAGTAATGATAAAAGAAATGTATTCCGGTGAACCGGATAAACTGGATATGATAAAAAATCTTTTGAAGGTTTACCTGCAAATGATAAAAAGGAATTATCAGAAACAGGTAAACAACATTTCACCGGATACCAGGCTGAACAAGACATTGTATAACCATTTCAGAAAAGAACTTGATAATTACATGCAGCAACTGGTCATTCAAAAAAAATCTTCTATGCCAACGGTTGCTAAAATTGCTGAAGCATTGCATTTAAATTCTAATTACCTGAATAGTGTTATTAAATTACTGACCGGCAAAACGGCATCAGCGCATATACAGGAAAAACTTATACTGGAAGCAAAATCTTTTCTTCTTAATACAAATTTGCAGGTAACTGAGATAGCAGATAAACTGGGGTTTGAAAACTCTCCTTACTTCAACAGGTTTTTTAAAAAAAATACTGCACAGTCTCCGTTGCAATTCCGTAAACAATTTGTTAAAAGCTGACCAACTGTAAAAAGTATAAAATTTCCTGTAAAAAAGCCAATGATCATGGTATTAATGAATGATATTTTTGGTTTTAAACCAACAAAATCATGAAACGAATAATCAACTTTGGATTCATTCCAGTTAATACCGATGCAGCTTTATTAGTACTTCGTGTATGGCTGGGTATTGGTCTGTTTGTAATACACGGACTAGAAAAGTTTAAAAATTTTTCACAATGGAAAGCTCATTTTCCGGATTTACTTCATCTCGGCTCACCATTAAGCCTCACACTGGCACTCATTGCAGATGGCATTTGTTCCTTACTTGTTTTGGCAGGTGCAGGTACCAGGATTGCATCATTTTTTATTGTAATCAACCTGCTAGTAGTATTTACTTTCATGCATAATTTTTCTTTTATGGGAGATCATGCTGAACTGGTGTACCTCTTTCTTGGCGGATACCTCACCATCTTTATTGCAGGCGCAGGTAAATACAGCGTTGACAGAAAAATGTTTTCTTGGTAAATAATTTCAATAAAATAATATTTTATGAATCGTTTACTATTTATAATATCATTTCTTTTGTTTAATCTTTTATCTTTTTCACAGGACACTACAGCAATAAAACTTACCCTGGGAAAAAAAGATTACCAGGATTTTAAAAATTGGGTTGCATTAGGAATTGGCGGAATACCCCATACACTGGAAGGTTATCGTAATATGAAAGAGCTGAGCAAACAAATGAAAAACCCACTTGATTATTCAGTATTAACTAAGGATATGGGAATGGCAGGAGATGTAAACGGTTTGAAAAACCTTCCATTAAGAAAAGGAGTACGACCCGTCATTGCACCCTATCCGGTGCCTCACCGGCAAACGAACCAGCATAATGATACAGTTATAAGGATGCAACAGAAAAAAATATTTGACGATATTGTTGCCAACTCAAATGGTAAGCTTATTTATAATACCAGTTTCCTTGAAAAAAACAACCCGGGTATTTTTTTAAAAGACAGTGCTTCAGGCAATCAAACTATTGTTCAAGTGTCTCATGCCGAAATCGGGCATATTCATATGTTTGACGGATCGATGCATATTATCTTAAGCCCAAGCGATACAAAGGAAGTGATTGAAAAGGGTTGGGGTGAATTACATGGGCTGGCAGGTCAGGGCCGTGCTGCGAAAACCTATATGATGATCTATTCACCGGGAGATGAGATGGAACTGGAAATAACAAAACAGATTTTACAGGCAGCTGTTAAGTATTCCACCGTTACAGTAAAATAATTTTCTTTAGATGCTGTCACTGTCTTTTCTTTTTATTATGATCATGATTAAACCAAAAATCAAAAAGACGATTCCGGTATAAATATTTATTCTGCCTGATAATTCGCTGCTTAATAAACTACCTATTAATAAAATCAATGAAACAATTGTGAAGAATAACCCGATAACAAAATTCAGTTCATTCAGTCTTTTATACATAACAGCGAAATTTAAAAGAATATAATATTTAAGGCTATAGTTGCCAGCAACAGCAATACGCCTAATGTAATCGGGTTAAAATACCAACGGCCTTTTGAAATCGGTTCTCTTTTTGTCAATGAGTAAACCAGTCCTTTTAATTCTTCATCCGGTTTTGGTTTTGTAACCAGGCTGACCAGAATGGTGGTTGAAAAATTCACAACCCATGATATGGAAGCAACAATAAATGCCTGCCCCATTCCACTTCGGATTTCATATAATTCTGCAATCCATCCACCTTTTCCTTCAGCCACTGTTAAGCCATGGGTAAGAGCAGCTGCAACAGTACCTGCTACCAATCCCCAGAAAGCGCCATGACCTGTTGTTCTTTTCCAAAACATGCCCAATA
>JANOJO010000027.1:0-10690 GCA_031418795.1 Bacteroidota bacterium
GAATTTTATTGTACTGTTTGCCTTGTTGTTTGGATTGGGAATTATTGTTGACGATGCCATTGTAGTCATAGAAAATACGCACCGGATCTATAATAATGGCAAAGTGCCCATTGTGCGAAGCGCCAAGGAAGCGGCCGGGGAGGTTTTTATCCCGGTACTGGCGGGTACTGCCACAACATTGGCGCCATTCTTCCCTTTACTTTTCTGGAAAGGCCTGATAGGTAAATTTATGATCTACCTGCCAACGGTGCTGATCCTTACATTGGCGGCATCCCTGATCGTTGCATTTATTTTTAACCCGGTATTTGCCGTAAGCTTTATGAAACCTGAAGGCAAAGAACACGAAGAACCGAAGAGAGGATTGTTTAGAAAGTGGTGGTTTTGGGCAATGATAATTATGGGTGTCCTGTTTAATCTCTTTGGATTTGGCATTGGCGCACAGGTTGGCACACTGGGTACAAATGCTGAAGAATTATTAGCCAGGAAATTTACTATGCATGGTTTCGGAAATTTTCTTTTTATAATGGCATTGCTTACCATTATCAACCGCTATGTTTTCAGGGATGCCATTTACAGATTCCAGCACAGGGCCTTGCCTAAACTTATGACCCGTTATGAAAAATTATTGCGCTGGGTTTTGAAAGGCTGGCGGCCGGTATGGATGTTTGCATCCTTGTTTGGATTATTTGGTTTGTCCATTACTTTATTGTTTCTCAGGGGAAATAAACAAACCTTCTTCCCCAGTGGCGATCCCAATTTTATTTATGTGTATTTAAAAATGCCGGTAGGTACCGATGCAAAATATACCGACAGCATTACACATGTTTTAGAAAAAAGGGTGGAGAAGGTTTTAGAAAATGAATTACCGGCCAAAGGAGGTATTGTGGAAAGTATCATTACCAATGTTGCAGTAAGTGCAAATAATCCACGGGATAATAACAGGAGTGTACAAAGTAATTTAGGAAGAATACAGATAAGTTTTGTGGAGTATGAAAAAAGACATGGCAAAAAAACCAGGCCTTTTATGGATGAGATAAGGGAAAAAACAAAAGGCATACCGGGCACAAGTATAGAAATTGCGCAGGAAGATGGCGGACCGCCTACAGATCCGCCGGTTAATATAGAAGTGGCGGGCGATAATTTTGAAAGCATTGCAAAAGTATCTACCCAATTATTTAATTACCTGGATACCAACCAGGTTGCCGGAGTAGAAAACCTGCAATCCAATGTTGATCTGAACAACCCGGAAATTACCATTAATATAGACAGGGAAAAAGCAATGATGGAAGGATTAAGTACAGGCCAGATAGGTATGGAAATACGCACAGCAGTTTTTGGTAAAGAAGTAAGTAAATTAAAAGATGGTGAAGATGAATATAAGATACAGTTACGAACAAGTGACCTGGTACGCAATAATGTTACCGACATTATGAACATGCGTATCACTTTTATGGATATGAATACCATGCAGGTAAAATCAATTCCATTAAGCGCAGTTGCAAAAGAAGAATATACCAGTACTACCGGTGGCGTAAAGCGAAAAAATGTAAAACGAACCATTCAGTTGCAAAGCAATGTACTTGATCCCACCATGGTGGGGCCGGTAAATGCAGAGCTGCAGAATAAGATCGATGACTTTAAAGTAAAGACCAAGATCCCGTCGGATGTTACTATAAAACTAAGTGGCCAAAGCGAACAGGAAAAAGAGACACAGGCATTTTTGGGAACAGCGATGTTGATCGCAATGGGCATAATATTTATGATACTGGTGCTGCAGTTTAACAGTATGAGCAAACCGTTTATTGTAATTACAGAAATCTTCTTTTCAATAATCGGGGTATTGCTGGGCTATGCAGTTACCGGTATGACCATTGCCACCATTATGCTGGGAGTGGGTATTGTGGGCCTTGCAGGTATTGTGATCAAGAACGGAATTCTGTTGATAGAATTTACAGATGAACTGCGTGGCAGGGGTGTAAAAACAAGGGAAGCGGCTATACAGGCCGGAAAGATCCGTATCATCCCGGTGATGCTTACGGCTGTTGCAACCATCCTGGGTTTGTTGCCGCTGGCAGTTGGTTTTAATATTGATTTTATCTCCTTCTTCCAGCATTTTAACCCACACATTTTCTTTGGTGGCGATAGTGTTGTTTTCTGGGGGCCATTAAGCTGGACGATTATTTTTGGATTGATGTTCTCTTTCTTCCTTACCCTGATAATGGTACCAAGCATGTATTTGATTGCCGAAAGGTTACGCAGGCCAATGGAGAAATTTTATTCGGGCAAATGGATAGCCATTTTTGGTTTCCTGGGCCCGTTCTTTTTCATATTTGTTGGTATCATGTATTTGGTAAGAAGGATACAGGGTAAAAAAGTATGGAACGGAAAATTAAAAGAAATTAAATCCTAAAAACCATTCGTTTAAATTATAAAGATGCCGCTCATTAATGGGGCGGCATCTTTATTTTAATAAATGTATCTATCTACTCATAGACACTCTATTACTTTTTCGCTTTCTTAGCTACAATAGGTATTTCAACGGGAATTGAAATCAGATTATTAATGGGGGTATATATATCTATTTCTTCACTTGGGGTCTCCAAAGTTATAATTAAAGAATACCTTACTTCATTTCTCCATCTTTCTAAATATTTTCTTTCACGCCACCAACCAGTAACAGGATAAATACTAATCAAATTACAAGTTGCAATTTCAGCAGCAGTTGTTTCAATTGTGTCTGAATGAACTGAACCTAAATTTCTAAGCGTAGTACCAATCTTCCATCTCCCACTATCATTTTGAGCATTTACCTTTTCATCTTCTTCCCTTTGTGCTATATTTATTCGTTTTAAAAAAGTTTTCTCATCTTCACCTGGGGTATTTAAGTCGAAACGTAATCCAAAAGATTGGTATCTATACCTATGTTCCCAGCCCAAATCTGCTGGCGATGGTTCAATAAAATATGATAGAGTGATTTTTAATTTAATATCTGTTTCACCTAAACCTAAAAGTAAATCCTTAGGCCAAGGTAACTGATATAGGTGCATATCCTGAAATACACAACGTTTTCCCTTTTCACTTAACCCAAATGGTTTTATTTTTTTCTGAGCAATTACAGTAAATGAATTTCTATTACAGTATAGTGCCTTTTCTATATCAGGAACCCCATATCCACATATTCGCATTAAAGTTGCCAGGTCCGTTTTCTTGGATATGTCTAAATTAAATTGACTAATTAATTCGTTAGTCCATCTTGCAGAATGTATCATTAACCCTCTAATCGTTTCGGGCCATGCATTAATGTAACTATTTTGAATTTGAACTCCGAACCATGAACCATATGCAGATGCTGGACTTGTACCACTTATTGAATCAAACTGATTGTTTAAAGGTCTACTTGAAGTAGATAGTATTGATACATCATCAACATTTGCAATTGTTGAATTATCTGGAGCTTTTAAAACATTACCTCCTTCCAAAACAATATCCGGCTTTAACGGCCATTTCCGCCTTTCCCATGTAAGAGAGGTAGAGCTATAAGGAGATAAATAACCATAATCAGCTAAAGGGGTATGATCAGTATAATCAGGATCAGTAATCATAACCTTATTTGTTATAGCGCCAATAGTTAAAGCATTCCAGGCATGTGCCGGGTCCTCTACAGATATAGTTAGATTACTATGAGGGTAACTGCTATATTCATCATTATTACGAACATTTCCTGCTGATAGAATAATTAAACGTTTTGTCTCATCTTCGCCAAATGCCAACTGATCAATACATGCTGACCATGATGTTGGTTTTCCTCTTTTTATTTTTTCATCACACGTTACTGCCATACAATATAATTGCTGACGCTTAGGATTTTGTATTTCTGCAAGACTAATAGCCTGGCTAGTTAAAGCACCATAGAGGTCTTTATCATTTTGCCCTCTTGGAGGCAATATTTTAATCGAAGTTACTCGGTGTCTAATCTTAAAATTTTCTTGAGATTCAAGTAAAAACTGTAAATCTCCATATACTAAAACTCCAGCCATTGTTGTACCATGACCATCATGATCATTTGTACCCCAATCAGGAAATAATGCGAGACAATCCTCATCTGCTATTGCTGGTGCTAATAACATATGGCCATTATTAACTCCTGTATCTAATAAACAAATTCCTGTTCCTTGATAACTAAATTCTGCCCTTTGCAAAAGTTCCTGGTTCCAAGAAACTTGCTCTTGATTTCTTTGTTGTAACCAAAAGTTAGCGGTTTCTTTCAGAAGTCTTATTTCAGCAATAAGATCACATTGTAGAATGAACTCGTTCAATTGTGCGCCATTACAGAATATAAGTAATACTTCTCGTTCTGGAAATGATAAAACACTTTCACGGTAAGTAATATTAATGATGTCAAAAATGTTTTGCACATCTTCAATCTGTTCTTCGTCAGTTTGATTGATATTAAGCCATAATTCGCACCATGCAGGAGCCTGACCAGGGATCAAGTTAATATCATCAGTCCATAAAGAATAAATACTTACTATAGAAATATGTTCTATACTATCAATTAAAGGCTTATTTTTTGGTTGACCTGCCTCTGTGGTCTCAGTTAAATAACCATTAATTTTTTTTCTAAATATTACTTCTTGGTTTGGTGGAACATATACAGAAGCTGTAATAACTTTATCATCTTCATTCTCTCCCTTCTCCTGAATATTCAATAGTCGAATTTTTCGATTAATATTTTCTAAAGATTTAGTTGCTAATTCATATCCGGGTTTACTTTCAAATTGTAGATAACTACCCTGGTTTACAGGTAATCCTTGGATTCTTCTTTCATTCCTTACTTCTTCTATTCTATTTACTGATGTATTTAACTCATTGAGCAGTGCTTTGCCATGCTGCCTCCTGTTTCGTGTAGGTAAATCAGGTGGCGATCCGCCACCTTTTCCTTTATAGTCATATTGTACAGGATTACGTTGAAGAAAAATAAATGGAAGATAGTCTGCCATGATTATTTTCTTTTTTTGTAGATACTTTTTTTATCTGCTATCATTTTAATCAACAAAGCTTTATCAACTTTTTCTTTACCATTTAGAATGGCAGTTTTAATAGAATCAAAACAAGCTTGTGAAATTTCTGCATGACTAAGGCCTTTAGCATATGGTAATATGTCCCGAGTATTGAACCTTGATTTAAAATTACCCAGTTTATTATGTATCAAAGAAATCATTTCTTTTGAGTCAGGATATTCATATTCGATCACATCATCAAAACGTCTAAAGAGGGCCTGATCAAGAAGAGAAAGATTGTTGGTAGCTGCAATAATTAAGCTTCCCGATGCATCCATTTCAATAAAGTGTAGAAAAGAGTTAAGTACCCGACGCATTTCGCCAACATCATTTTCTTTCGCCCTTTCTCCTCCAATAGTATCAAATTCATCAAAAAAATATACCCCCTTTTTTTCACTAATCAACTCGAATATTTGTCGCAATTTAGAACTAGACTCACCCATGAATTTCGTAACAAGCTTATCCATAAGGATAATATATAGTGGTAATTTTATTTCATTTGCGATAATTGAAGCACTCATTGTTTTACCTGTGCCGGGGGGGCCAGCTAACAATACTTTCCTCCGATTATGCATACCATGCTTTGCTAATCTATGACTTTGCTTAAACTCAGAAAGAATTCTATCTAACCTGTCGGATATTACTTTGGAAACAATTAACTCACTCTTTTTTTCTTTCGGTGTTATTTCGAGAATAAGACCAGCCAGGTCATTATTAATTGGTTTAAGCTTAACAACTCTTGTACTTCTCTTTTTATCTATTATATCCCGGATTTCAAAAGCAAAAGCGGAATGACCGAGTTTAGCTTCATGTGCAGCAACTTGTAAAGCAAGTGTTGCGAATTTTTCCTCATCTGATTCGAAATGAGCTTTAATAAGATTTTTTAATTGTTCGGCATTCGCCATGTGTGATACCTGATTTTGAGGAAAAATACTATAATTCAGACACAAATATAAATTTATAATCCATCTGTTTTAATTTCTTAGCCTTTTAGTGGAATTTTTGTTAGTTCTTTTATTGTGATTTAACAATTCAAAATTTATTTTTAACTCGCTGTCTTTACAATTTCTCTGATGTTAAGGCTCAAAGTCGCATTAAAATTCCGCTTATGAATTTGATCGACATTTTTATTCCACCCATCATAATTTTATGAATTCATTTTTTTAATTGATACTATCTTCACAAAAAAATTAAAGCCATGCGTACAAACCATGAAATTGATTACAAAATTTACGGAGAAGAACTTCAATTTGTAGAAATTGAATTAGACCCCAACGAAACAGCCATTGCCGAAAGCGGTGCCTTTATGATGATGGACAACGGCATTGAAATGGAAACCATTTTTGGCGATGGCAGCCAGCAACAAAGTGGCGGCATTTTAGGCAAATTGATGAGTGCAGGCAAACGCCTCATTACCGGCGAAAGTTTGTTTATGACCGCATTTACCAACACGGGGCATAGTAAAAAAAGGGTAAGCTTTGCTTCTCCTTACACCGGTAAAATCATCAAATTTGATTTAAGTGAACTGGGCGGAAAGATCATTGCTCAAAAGGATGCCTTCCTTTGTTCAGCAAAGGGAGTAAGCATAGGTATTGAATTTCAGCGTAAGCTGGGTACTGGCATTTTTGGCGGCGAAGGTTTTATTATGCAAAAGCTGGAAGGCGATGGGCTGGCTTTTGCACATGCCGGCGGTTTTGTGGTTGAGCGGCAATTACAACCTGGCGAAGTTTTAAAAGTGGATACCGGCTGTGTGGTGGCCTATACCCCCAATATAGATTTTGATATAGAAATGGTGAAGGGTATTAAGAATTTTATGTTTGGCGGCGAAGGATTATTCTTTGCAAAACTTACCGGCCCGGGCCATGTGTGGTTACAAAGTTTGCCCATAAGCCGTTTGGCGGGCCGCATTATGCAGTACGGTACTTATAAACGTAAAGAGGAAGGTGGAATTTTAGGCGGGTTGGGTAATTTGCTGGATGGAAGAGAATAATTTTTGTAAAAAAATAAGTTTCTTAGGGTTTAATTTTCAAAGATTTATAAAAAGTCAGGTCAGTCACCTGACTTTTTTCTTTAAAAAAATTTGGCGGTCTCATTTCTTTAATCGTATATTTGCGATATAAAATAAAACAATGGCTATCCACAAAAAAGAAGAGTTTACCCAAAAAGAGCAGGACCTGGCAGCATTTGCCAAAGCACTGGCGCATCCGGCACGTATTGCCATTTTAAAGTTGCTGGCACAAAAGAATGAGTGTATCTGCGGCCAGATTGTTGATGAGTTGCCACTTTCTCAATCTACTGTATCGCAACATTTAAAAGAATTAAAAAATGCAGGCCTGATTGATGGAAGTATTGATGGTCCAAGAAGCTGTTATTGCATAAACTGGAAGGCCTTTGAAAAATTTATGGGAGAGTTCAGTTTCTTATTTAATAAACTGAAAGTGCAGAATGAAAAAGCATGTTGTTAACAACCCCCTCCGCCCCCTGAAGAGAAACTAAGTGGGAGACTGAAGCGAAGAACATTTTTTGAGAATTATTTAGCTCCGTAGGAGCGGTAGATTGGTAGAAAAAAATAAAATAGAAGATTTCAAAGCTCCATAGGGGCGAAAGATTTATAACATAATTAAAGCTGAATAAAGAGATGTGGTAAAAGAGTGCGACGCCAATGAAGATGAACATAGAAATATTGCCGGGTTCAAAAAAATGTATTTTTAACCTCCTCATTTTTAAAGTATAAATGGGGAACAAATAGTATAGCCATGAACAACGAATTAGAAATTAAAGAACTCGTAAAAGAGAAGTACGCAGCCATTGCAGAGCAAAGCCAAACCCAAAATGCAACTTCCTGTTGCGGGGCCACATCATCATGCGGGGGCAATGAAGTGTATAACATCATGAGTGATGATTACACAAAAATGGAAGGCTATAATCCTGATGCAGACCTGGGCCTGGGCTGCGGACTGCCAACGGAATTTGCGAAAATTGAACCTGGTGACACAGTTATAGATTTAGGCAGTGGTGCCGGTAACGATGCTTTTATTGCCCGGAAAATTGTAGGCGAAAACGGGAAGGTTTTAGGCATTGATTTTACCGAAGCCATGATAGCCAAAGCAAGAACCAATGCTGAAAAACTGAACTTCAATAATGTAGAATTCAGATTGGGAGATATTGATGATATGCCGGTAACTTCAAATTACGCCGATGTAATTGTAAGCAATTGTGTTTTAAATCTTGTGCCAAACAAACACAAGGTTATCAGCGAAATTTTCAGGGTATTAAAACCGGGGGCACATTTTTCAATATCGGATATTGTTTTGGAAGGCAATCTTCCTGCAAAATGGAAAGAAGTGGCAGAACTGTATGCTGGCTGCGTTACCGGTGCCATACAAAAACAGGTTTACCTGGAGATTATTAAAGAAGCCGGTTTTAAAAATGTAAAGTTGCAAAAAGAAAAAGAGATTATGATACCGGATGATATTTTAAAAAATTATTTATCAGAAACTGAAATTGCAGATTATAAAAAAGGTAATACCAAAATAACCAGCATTACTGTGTATGCCGATAAACCTGCTAAAGATGACAGGAATTGCTGTGAACCGGGAAGTGGATGTTGTTAAGGCCTCCTCTGAAATACGTTCTTTCCCTGGCGGGAACCCCAAAAGGGGAGGAAATCAAGAAGATTAAAGCGAGAGGAGTGTATTCACTTGAATGCTGCATTTCATCCAATAGAGGTTTCTGCTAAAAAATAAATTTGACAATTTTTATAAGAGTATTCATGAAAAAAATGAAAAATAATCGCTTAGGTAACCCTCCCCCTTCGGGGTTCCCTGATAAGGGAACGAACGAAGTTCTGGAAGGGGCTAAGAAACTCCTTTTTGTCTGTATCGAAAACAGCAACCGCTCTCAAATGAGCCAGGCATTTGCAAAAATGCTGGGAGGAGATGATGTTGAAGCTTACAGTGCCGGCAGTAAACCCAGTGGTATTGTAAATCCTAAAGCCATTGCAGCTATGCAAGAATTAGGCTACGATCTGAGTAAACACGACAGCAAAAGCCTGGATGAAGTAAAAGCATTTGCCCCCTTTGATGCAGTGGTAACCATGGGCTGCGGCGATGCCTGCCCCTGGATGCCCGCTAAAAAATTTATTGACTGGCAAATACCCGATCCAAAACATATGGAACCGGAACAATTTAATGAAGTGAGAGACTTAATAAAAGAAAAAGTAAAAAAACTAATAGCGGAACTATAATAAAAAAGAGGCTCTCTATTAAACCTCTTTTTTTAATAACTTTCTTCGCAGATTAGCTTCTGCTATTTAGTTTACTTAATAAGCGCAAAATTTCCAGATACAACCACACAATAGTTACCAATAAACCAAAAGCGCCGTACCATTCCATATATTTTGGGGCCCCCGCTTCCACACCTTTTTCAATCATGTCAAAATCTAAAATCAAATTTAGTGAAGCGAGTGCTACCACAAAAACAGAGAACCCAATTCCTAATGGCGATCCTTGAAAAAGAAATGAAGGAAGCGTTGCATCAAATCCGATGCTCATTATCCAGCAAACCAGGTAAAATATTCCAATCCCGGCAGTTGCAATAATAATGATAGTTTTAAATTTTTGGGTTGCTTTTATAATATTAAACTTATACAGAAGATACATGGCTCCTACAACAGAAAAAGTTAAACCTACTGCCTGGAAAACAATGCCAGAATAACCACCTGCATATCCATTTTGCCTGCTTGCAAACTGGTATTCAAAATATGCAGAAACAGCACCTAAAAACAATCCTTCAAGCAAAGCATATAATGGCGCTAAGTATTGTCCCCATTGCTTTTTAAAGCTTAGTAAAATAGCAACGCCTAACCCTCCGAAAACGCCTATAAGTACCAAAGTCCACGAATCACCATTATTAACCGCTTCTTTCCAAGAATAGAAGGCACTGGCCATAGTCAATAAAAACAAGATCCCAAACTTGTTCATCGTACCTTTAACGGTCATTGCATTTTCATGCGTTACAACCTGATCAAGCACAGTGTCTTTAAATCTTTTTTCAGATAAAGTGGGATTCCCTGATTTAAACAGATCCATATAAATAAATTTAGAGGATAAAAATAAAGATTTATCACATAAAAAAAATGTTATTTTCTGGCATTGCCGGATGTATAGCTCAAAACCTAAGTTCCTTATCTTTGCCCAATGGAACAGTTGTTACAAAAGATAGAAGATTTAAAAACAGAGATTGCCGCTTTTAATGAAGCTGATGCTGAAAGCTTTCGTATTAAATACCTGGGTTCAAAAGGCCTGGTAAAAGCCATCATGGGCGAAATGAAAAACGTAGCTGCCGAAAATAAAAAACAGGCCGGCCAGCTTTTAAATGAGTTTAAACTTTTTACCGAAGCAAAGTACGAGGAACTTAAATCGCAAACAAACAACGGCCAACCGGCAACTACCAACGATTTTGATCTGACCTTACCCGGAGACCTCCTGCCTTTAGGTAGCCGTCATCCCATCAGTTTGGTAAAGAATAAAATTATTTCCATTTTTCAACGCCTGGGTTTTGCTGTTGCCGAAGGGCCCGAGATTGAAGATGACTTCCATAATTTTACAGCGCTTAATTTACCCGAAAAT
>JANOJO010000028.1:0-3181 GCA_031418795.1 Bacteroidota bacterium
CTGGCAACACAAAACCCCATTGAGCAGGAGGGAACTTACCGTTTGCCCGAAGCACAACTTGATCGTTTTCTTTTTAAAATTGAAGTGAATTATCCAACGCTTGATGAAGAGATCAGTATTTTAAACCGCCAGCAGGGAAAAACACAGGCACAAATGATGGAAGGGATAAGGAAATTATTATCAACCATTGATCTGCAACATTACCGCAACCAGATACAGTCCATCATCATAGAACCCAAGCTGGTAGAGTTTATTGCCAGGATAGTTCATGAAACCAGGAATAATCCTGCTTTGTACCTGGGCGCATCGCCAAGGGCTTCGCTGGCCATCCTGCGTTCGGCAAAAGCCAATGCGGCCATTAAAGGACGTGACTTTGTTACACCTGAAGATATTGTGGAAATGGCACCGCATGTATTAAGGCACCGGATTATTTTAGCACCCGAAAAAGAAATGGAAGGCATTACTGCTGATGACCTGATTGAAACCATTTTAAAAGCAATTGAAGTACCGCGATAAAGACCTCCTAAATCCCCCGAAGGGGGACTTATATGAGTAGCATACAAAAATATATTGGTGCATTATACCTGCCGCTAAGGTTTTACCTGGCTGTGGGCCTTTGCATTGTTTTATTTATTGTGTCATTTTTTATTCCCGAAATGTATCCATTTATAAAGATCTTTTTTTTGATCTTTTTAGCACTTATGTTTTTTGATTATCTCTTTCTGTTTATTACAGGCAAAGCGCCATCAGCTAAAAGAATTACAGCAGACCGGTTCAGCAATGGCGATGAAAATAAAGTGGAGATGCAGGTAAAGAATAACATGCTTTTTAAAGTTGACATGGAGATCATTGATGAACTGCCGGTGCAATTTCAAAAAAGAGACTGGAAACTGACACACCGTTTTAGTGCCAGGGAACAAAAAAATATTCTGTATAAACTGAGGCCCATTGTACGTGGCGAATATAAATTTGGCCGAATTATTATTTATGTACAATCGTTACTCGGTTTATTAAAACGCCGCCATAATATTGAGGCAGCAGAAGTGATCCCGGTTTATCCTGCTTTTTTGCAAATGCGCAAATATGAATTGCTCTCCCAAACCACCATACAAGCCGAGCATGGAAACAAACGGATGCGTAAGATAGGCCACAGCATGGAGTTTGAGCAGATAAAGGAATATGTAACTGGTGATGATGTAAGGAGTGTGAACTGGAAAGCTACAGCACGGAAAGGATCGTTGATGGTGAATAATTATACCGATGAAAAAAGCCAGCAGGTGTATTGCATTATTGATAAGGGCCGGTTGATGAAAATGCCTTTTGGCGGATTGACCTTACTGGATTATGCCATTAACAGTACCCTGGTGCTGGCCAATGTTTGTTTGCAAAAACAAGACAGGATTGGATTGATGACCTTTGCCAATAAGATGGGCTCTTTACTGGCCGCCGACCGTAAACCCATTCAACGTGAAAATATTCTGCAGCTTTTATACAACCAGGATACCGCTTTTTTAGAAAGTGATTTTGAAATGCTGTACATGCAGATTCGTAACCGCATTAAGCACCGCAGCCTGATTGTTCTGTACACCAATTTTGAATCTTTATCGGGATTGAACCGACAGTTAAATTACCTGCGTTCCATTGCCAAGCATCATTTGCTGATGGTTGTGTTTTTTGAAAATACCGAATTACATAAACTCTCTCACCTGGATGCCCGCAATGTGGATGAGGTTTACATAAAAACCATTGCCGAAAAATTTGAGTTTGAAAAAAGGCTGATCGTTAAAGAATTAAAGAAGCATGGTATTCTTTCTATCTTAACCCCTCCCGAAAAACTAACCATCAATGCGGTGAATAAATATTTAGAGCTGAAGGCGAGGCAGGCGATATAATTAATCAAGTAGCTTTACGTTTTATGCGCTTGGCTTTACCGTATTTTTTAACCTTTGTTTTTTGAAGTAATCAACAATTTCCTTTGTTGTCATTTGCGACAACTTTTCAGTTAACTTTTGTCTTTGTTCACGCATGTATTTTACTGCGTCAAATTGTTTTTCAGTTTTCGTCTTCATACGTTAATAATTCTCTTGGTGAACGAATGTCTAATTGTTTGTAACCATTCTTAAGATTAACTGCGTTATAGCCCATTATCCTTTTAACATTTACAATATGTTTAAAATTCCAGCTTATTAAAAAATCAGCCCGGTGAATTGTTGCCAGTGCTATATGCAAACAGTCAACATAACTTGTTTGCCCAACTACTTTTTCGGCAATATAGGCCAATGCTAAATCTACAGCTTCTTCTGTCTCTTCAATAAATTCAGTGTATTCTGTTTTTAAATGCGTTACCAAATCCCGTACTTGTGGTGGTGCATTCTCCATTTCATCTTGTGTTGCAGTCGAGAAAAGCAATTTGAAATTACCATTTGATATTTTTTCAAACAGCGGTTTTGTGAATTCAGCAAACTCGTCATCAAAATATCCACCAAAAACAGAAGTGTCAATATATAATCTTTGTTTCACAGGCTAAAGATACAAAATGTATCATTACCTTATAAAATAGCAGGGATCAGGATTTGGCTTTTCGAAATAATTTATTAAGAATTTCAAGTTCACCTATTTTGTCAAGTAAAATCAGGCAACTTGTATCAGAGATGATAGTTTTGTGCATTCAGAATATCGTTTTCTAATTCTGCATCCGAATAATTAAATACCGATACGTTATAACTTCCTAAAAGCTCCATGAAAGTACGTTTGGAGTAGCCTGCAAGTTCAGCAGCCTGTCCCAACGATAACGAACCTTTTTCGTATAATTTAGCTGCAAGCATTGTTTTAGCTTCGCTTTCGTCTAAATTATCAGGTATTTGTAATGTAAGCGTTTTCATAATTCAAATTTAAAACAAATAATCAGAGTTACAAAGTATAAAAGAGTTAGCGGTCAATTATTAACTGGCGGGCTCTGCGGCTTACACACATATCCTGTGCAGAGACTCGCCTGAGAAACTAATCAGATTGTTTACTATATGCCGCCCTTCAGTTCAAGCCATGATTGTAAATTAATTGTTGCAGCATTAATTGCTTCTTGTTTTGTGAGCCCGGCCTCTTCAAGAATTTCTATTTCCTGAAATAAAGATTTACCCGGTATTTCATGCCAGGGTGAAGGTGGTGGCTTGGCAAAATCTGA
>JANOJO010000029.1:0-5818 GCA_031418795.1 Bacteroidota bacterium
GAGCAGTGACACACTTGATCCGATAATGGAAGAGATGCGCAAAGAAGCAGTTACCCATCATGCCTATACACAGGAAGATAATGATGCTGAGTTCCTGATAACCGACCGTATCATGGTTACATTTATACAACCGGCCAGTAATGAGCAACTCAGCCAGTTCATGGCAAAATATGCCCTGATCCTCAGGAACAAATACTCTGAAAAAGAATATTTATTTCAGTTAACTGATCAAACCGGTATGAATCCTCTAAAATTAGTGGTACTGATTAATGAATCAGAAAGCAAGCTTGTCGAATCATGCGAACATGATCTCAACAAACGGATGACGACCACCAATGTTAATATTCCGACTGATGCAAAATACGTACAGCAATGGCATTTACATACCCGTTTGTCAAATACTGCTTTTGACCCCCGTTCTTCTGCCAATTGTGAAGCTGCATGGAACCTGTTGAATCATTACGGCAGTCATGATGTAGTAATAGCCGTTTCTGATGACGGATGTAAAATTGATCATCCCGATTTTGATTCTGTTAATAAGTTTGCACACTGGGGTTATATGTCCGGCAGCAGTTTAATCACCAGGGATTCTATAAGCGCCAATCCACAGAATATGTACCAGGCCGGTGCTGATCATGGTACATGTTGTTGCGGCGTGGTAGCTGCTGAAGTAGATGGATTATTAACCGTAGGCTCTGTACCCGCTTGCAGGCTTTTACCCGTTAAATGGGAATCAAGCGGATCAAGTTTATCTATCAGCGATAGTAAAATGATGACGGTGCTTACTTTTATTTCTGATAAAGCTGATATACTTTCCAACTCCTGGGGATCTTCACCCGAATTTACTTTTGCATCGAATGTTATCAACAGAATCACTCAGCTTGCACTTACAGGTGGCCGGAGGGGAAAAGGAATTGTTTTTTTGTGGGCAGCAGGTAATGAAAATTGTCCGATTAATCATACAGGTAATCTCGATATACCCTACGATAATGGCCACGACCGCTTTGGTAACTGGGTGGGTGTAAAAAAAGCCAGAATATTTGAACATAACCTGGTAGATATTCCCGGAGTAATGCATGTTGCCGCTTTGGCAAGCAATGCACAACGCAGCCATTATTCAAATTATGGTAAAAGTATTTCCATTTGTGCGCCATCAAGCAATTCCCATAAATACTGGCGTATGAGTGTTACAGGTCTTGGGATTATGACAAGTTCTGGTGAAGCCGGATTGTTCGACGCTCAGTTTGGAGGAACATCCAGCGCCACACCACTTGTCGCAGGTATTGCGGCATTGGTTATTTCTGCAAATCCAAACCTTTCGGCGCTAGAAGTTATTTCTGTTCTTCAAAGAACAGCCAGTAAAAATCTGAACATGACTGCTTATTCCAAAACACCTCCTGCCTCTTATGATTTAAATACTTCATGGGATATTTCACCTGTTGCACCACATAATAATGGCAATTTCTTCAATATTGGTCATGCAGATGGCACCTGGAGTGGTTGGTTTGGTTTTGGAAAAGCAGATGCAGCTGCAGCGGTTGCAGAAGCGTTGCGTTTATTGGGTGGCGCTATTATTAACCAGACAACAATCACTCAAACTTCGTCGCCTTCTAAACTAATTCCTGAAAATAATCCGGCCGGCATTACAGATATTATCAGCATCAATGCTGCGGGAACAGTATCATCTATAAAAATTGACCTCAGTATTACTCATACGTATATTGGAGATCTTGTTGTAAAAATTATTTCCCCCGGTGGAACACAGATTTTATTACACAACCGGAATGGAGGCAGTACAAAGAATTTAAATAAAACGTTTGATATTCAGAATACGCCAATATTATCTGCTATTAACGGGGAGTCAGCTAATGGTAACTGGACATTGTCCATTGCTGATATTGCTCAGGCAGATACGGGTACACTAAATAACTGGACACTGCATGTTGGCATTGCACAGGCGCAGACAATCATCCTGGAAGATACACCGGGTATGATCATTCCCGATAACAATCCTGTTGGTATAGAGCGAAGCTTGAATACAACCAGCAATGGTATAATTAAAGAGGTTGAAGTGGGGGTAGATATCACGCATACATATATCGGAGATCTGATTGTTAACCTGGTTTCACCAAAAGGTTCTGTTATAAGCCTGCATAGCAAATCAGAAGGTTCTGCAGATAATATTATTAAAAGCTACAATTTTAACAACAATATGAATTTAATGATGCTTAAGGGCGAACAAATAAAAGGAGCCTGGAAATTAAAAGTTTCAGATGTAGTTGGGCAGGATGTTGGGAAACTGAATAAATGGTCAGTAAAGATCAGTAAAGTTTAAATACATTTCAAAATAAAATTTTTATGATTATCCATGTATGATTTATATTTAATTCATAGTTTTTATTTTAGTTCTTTACAGGCTGGTGTAATTTCAGAGACATTTGTTTTTTGGGACTAATTTTTCAAAAAAACAGTATTCAAAATCTGTCTTAAAATGCTTACCAGAAGTGCATTTCAATGAAATAAGTTTTAATCGGATAGCCCGGATGTTCGAATCCGGTCCCCTCCACCTTGGCAAAAGGAGTAAAAGAGAAAAAATGAAAAATCTCTTTTACTTCTTTTTTTATTTAAATTCATTTTTACGCCAGGCATCCGCCAGAATAGATAATAGGTTTGAGATTTTTTATCCGGAAAAATATCTGGTATAAAAAACAGAATTTTTTTATTAAAACTTAGCTTAACTTTCATAAACCAATTAACTTAAAATTTAAACTCATGCCATTTTTTGACTTTCATTGCCATCCCGGACTCAAACCAACTTTTTCAAATCCCGATTCAATGCCATCTCCCTGGCAAAGACTCGTTTTGCTGGTTAAAATTTTAGGGATGAAGGTTGGTATCAATGGTCTTTTTAATGAAGTATTGAATTCCCAATCATGTCTCCGTCAGCTGGCAGATGGAAATGTAAACCTGGTGGGCCTGATAATTCATGCACCCGAGCCACTGATTGCCCAGGCTTTGCTTGATAAGAAAATAGTGCAAAGCGATAAAATAAAATTGATAAAAGCCAACCGGCTGAAAGAAGTTGCTTCCGGCAAAGCAAATTACACATCAATAAAAAATGAATTTATTTTTTTGCAAAATCATGCTGACTCAGATGATGGTAACCTGGAAGCAGTAAGTCTGAAATTTATCAATAACATGAATGAATATGATGAGGATGATATCAACACTATTCATGCAATAATTATTATTGAAGGCATGCATTCTTTGTTTGATGATCCGGATGCGCCGGATGCAAAACTGCAATTTCTTAAAAATTTTGACGAATTCACTTCTCTGCACCGTGTACTTGCAGTTAACCTGTGTCATTTTCAACCTACTGAAATTTGTAATCATGCATCGGGCATGCAGTTTCTGAAAGAAAAATATTTTTATCCCCGTAGCAAGGGTATCAGCGACTGGGGTATCCAGGTAATTGAAGAAATTTACAAACGTAAAATTCTTATTGACATCAAGCACATGAGTTATGTAAGCCGCCGGCAGTTTTATCAATTGCGGGACGGGAAATATAACCAGCCTCTTTTATGCACACATGCCGGTATTGCAGGCATCAGCGAACAGGAGAGGGTGAAATACAATTATGATAAACCGGTTGACAAAGGAACCGTTTGGGAAATGAATCATTATAAACCTGCGGGGCATCTTACTGATATTTATTTTAACTGTTCAAGCATTAATCTCTATGACGAAGATATAATCGCAATCATGAATTCAAAAGGGCTGATTGGTTTGTCATTTGATCAGCGTATTCTTGGTTTTCCAAATGAAAATGTGCTATATCCCCGGGTGCCTGCAGTTGACACAGAATTTATCAGCAAAGAAGAAGCAATTGATTTCTTCAGCCAGCTAAACCCTGCTAAAACAAAAATATGGAATGATGAATCTATGGTGCTGCTCTCCGAAGATTTTGAAACCCATCTGAACAAATACAATTTAGCTGACCTGCAACTCCGGTACTTTTTCAACAATGTTTTTCATATTCTGAAAGTAGTGCAGAAAGCTAAACTTGAAAATAAGATTGATATGGATGTGGCAGAAGCTGCCAAACGCATTTGTATTGGTACCGATTTCGACGGGCTTATTAATGCTATTGATTGTTGTAAAACTACTGACAGGTTACCGGCATTTCATGGCAGGGCCAGCCACCTGATGCCTAAATTACTGGCAGAAGCAGGCTTCAATAATTTTCCGCTGGATGCGGCCGAATTTGTAAATGGCATTTTCTTTACCAATGCAAGAGATTTTTTAAAAGGGTGGTATGTGTGAGAGGGAGGTTTAAGTTTGTTGGTGAAAAAATCAGCGGAGTAAAAAAATCATTGATTGGATTGGAGACTATTTTGAAATGAGAATCATTTCAAAATTTGGATAAATTCTTCAGCAGAAATAACATGAACCGGGGGAAACTCATTTAGCCTTACGAAATTGAAATGAGAATCATTAGTTACAAGATAATCTGCATTGCCGGCTATAGCTAAATCGCAAAACTTATTGTCTTCCTTATCATGCTCAATCAGAAACCAGTGAAAAAATATTTCTTGAAATTCTATATTCTCTGCGCTCAATAAAGACATTATTATATTTTCAGCAATATTCACATTGGTTTTTTTTACTTCCAGGTATTCAAGCAACACATCGTTGCTTAACAGCAAGGTGAAACGATAATTGAGAAATACATCAAAAATTTTTCTATAAGGGGAAGATTTGCCAAAAGAAGCAATCAATACGTTTGTATCTATAACTGCCTTCATTTATTTTGTTGCTGAACGTAAATGTTCATTTGCCCACTGCCGGTAAGTTTCTGCAGTCCATCCTTTTTCTTCAGCCAGTTTTTCAAATTCATCAGAAGCTTTATCGGCAAAGTATCTGGAGAGAATACCTTTTATTTCCAGCAATTGATCCTGGGAAATATTCCTGGAAAATATTTTCAGTAACTCTAACTGGAGATTGGTGAGTTTATATGATTGTTCCGGCAATGCCATAATCAATTTTACTAAAATTATCGGGTGGGGCAAATGGAATTTTTGAATATCTGTACCGTGTGAGGTTACCCCGCTGCACATAAGCCAGGATATGCAAACCCCACACGGACAGTTTCCTTTTATGTAAGTTTGTTGAAGACCCTGCGGAGACTGAATTTTTGTTACGGATTCAATTTTTGTTACTCATGATTTAATTGTTTATGATTGGATTTTTAAGCTGTTGTTTATCTCCGGCTTTCATGCTTCTTTTTTGTTTAATATATCCTATAAGAAAAACGATGGAGGTTACTACTGCAACAAACAGGAAAATATATTCGACTTCATTTACTAAAAGAGGGAACTGCCTGCCAAGAAAAAATCCAAGAGGGATTAAAGACCATACCCAAATTACCGCACCCAATACATTGTAGATACTAAATTTTATAAAACTTATTTCAGATGCACCAGCCATAATAGGGGCAAGGGTTCTTACTACCGGCAAAAATCTTCCGACTATCAACGCTGCTCCTCCATACTTATGAAAATAGTTTCTTGTGATTTCGAGATGTTTCTTTTTGAAGAATAATGAATCCTCTTTTGTAAATAATTTTTTGCCGAAATATTTTCCGGTTGCGTACCCGGTAATGTTTCCGAGAATGGCAACGATTGAAACACTGAAAAGCAAAAGGAAAATATTTACATCAAAGTTTGCTGTGCTGCATAATAAGCCGGCAGTCAGCAATAAGGCATCTCCGGGAAAAATAAAACCGAAGAACAATCCTGTTTCGGCAAAAATAATT
>JANOJO010000030.1:0-5542 GCA_031418795.1 Bacteroidota bacterium
CTGTGCAAATGCTGACAAGCGGGTGAAAAAAATAAATGGCAAATGGATTATTGAAAAAACAAGAAGTCGCGGCCAATGGGGAATTTCTGCTGATGATGCAGGCCATTTATATTATAATAATAACAGCGTGATGCTGATGACAGATAATTTTCTGCCAGGCAGTTTTCCAATTAATGAAAATCACCAATCCGTTTCAAGAAAGATTTCCAGTGTACGCATAGCAGATAACAAAGTTTATCCCCGCAGGAAAACGCTGGGAGTAAACAGGGGATACTCCAACGAAACACTGGATTCAGCAGGCAAACTGATTGATGTGACTTCTGCATGCGGGCCTGTTATTTACCGTGGTGATAATTTTCCCGAAGAATTTTATGGTAATGCTTTTGTGATGGAGCCTGCGGCTTATTTGGTGAAACGAATTATTTTAAATAAAGATGAAAACGGTTTTGTAAAAGGAAAATTTGCATATACGGGAAAAGAATTTCTTACAGCAACCGATGAACGATTCAGACCTGTCAATGCATTTAACAGCCCCGATGGTTGTCTTTATATAATAGATATGCACCGCGGCATTATTCAGCACACCACTTATATGACACCATATCTGCGCCGTCATGTTGATTCATTAAAATTAGAAAGACCCATCAGCATGGGAAGAATTTACAGGTTGAGGTGGAAAGAGAATGATGCAGCTAAACCTTTACAATTATCAAAATACTCTTCAGCACAACTTGTTGAATTATTAAAACACCCCAGTGGATTTTATCGTGATTTGGCTCACCGGCTTTTGGTAGAAAAAGGAGATACAACAATTGCAAATTCTCTCAGAACAATTGTTTCGGAAAATTCAAATCCGTCTGCATCACTTCATGCATTGTGGGTTTTAGAAGGATTAAATATTGTGACGCCAGATTTTTTATACGAAGTGGCTACTAAAAATACTGATGATAAAATTTATGAGAGTTGTCTTCAGATGCTCGGAAAATTTAACAAGGAAAGAAAAGCATTTGAAATTTTATTGTTGCTGCGCAAAAAAGAAAACCGGATTGCTGAAATTTATTTTCTTAACAGCCTGTCTGGTTTTTATAAAAAATTTTTCAAAGAAACTGATCCAATCATTAAAGAAATTGCTAAAACTTTTACAAATGATTTACTGATTGCTGATGCAATTATCAGCGGACTGCAAGGCATGGAAAATAAATTTGTAAAAGCTGCAGGTGAAAATGCCGGCGATACGATTTTACTCAAAGCCCTGAACAAAGCGATTGCAAATTCATTGTTGCCAAAGGAACAGGAAAACATTGCTCATCTTACTAAAAAAGAGAAACAAAGTTTTAATGGAGGTAAAAGATTTTATAATACATACTGTGTTACCTGCCATGGCAAAGAAGGAGAAGGAATGTTAAACATTGCGCCCCCACTTGCCGGTTCAGAATGGGTGACGGATGAAAACTTTGAAACACTCGCTAAAATTATTCTTGATGGAATGACCGGGCCTGTAAGCGTAAATGGAATTTTATATGCCCCGCCTGCTTATGCCAATACGATGCCCGGCCTGCGGGATAATATTGAAACAAATAACGGTGGACTTGCAGATGTGCTCACCTACATCCGCAATAGTTTTGGCAACAAAGCATCTGCAGTAAGTACTGAGCAAGTAGGAAAGATAAGAGCAGCCACAGCAGATAAAAAACAACCATATACTGCAGAGGATGTAAAAAAATAATTTTACTTATCCTGTTGGCCGAGTTATTTTATTTTGCTTCAGAGGAGCAATATATCGGTAGAAAATAAATCGTAAATGAAATATCGTACCGTAGGTACGAAACATTTTAAATTTGCCTTGCGTACCTACGGCACGCCAGGCTCCGCTGATTGTATATTTTCTACCAACATTTTGTGCCTATGGCACAATTTTGAAAGTTTTATTATTAACTCTGCAAACGTGTTTTACTTAATGATGATGTGCTTCAGTTAAAGCTTTCGGATCATGTTTGTATTTAAAAACAAATGGAAATATTAAACCGATTACCAAAGCGTACCCTGCAAATGTTAGCCATATACTCTGCCAGTCTCTTGTTCCGTTCGCTGTAAAATAATCAACTACCCTGCCGCTGAATTCACCGCCAAGTATTGCGCCAATGCCATTCGTCATCAGCATAAATAATCCCTGTGCACTTGCCCTGATATTAATATCCGCTTCTTTTTCTACAAACAAAGAACCTGAAATATTGAAAAAGTCAAAAGCCATTCCGTAAACAATCATTGACAGTACCAGGAGATACAAACCATCACCCGGGTCGCCAATAGCAAATAAACCAAAACGAAATACCCAGGCAAAAATGCTCATCAGCATTACTTTTTTAATTCCGAATTTATACAGGAAAAACGGTATGGTAAGAATAAACAATGTTTCAGATATCTGGGAAATTGAAATAAGAATATTTGGATGTTCTACACCAAATGAACCGGCGTAGTTGGTTTTAAAATCATCAATGAATGTGCCCCCGAAAGCATTTGTAATTTGTAATGCCGCTCCAAGCAGCATTGCAAAAAAGAAAAACACAGCCATTTTTCTTTTTTTAAACAAAACAAAAGCATCAAGCCCTAAAGTAGATAATAAAGATCCGGTATTAGCTCTGCGGGCAGGCGGGCATTTAGGCATTGTAAAACAATAAAGCCCCAAAATAATTCCGGATGCGGAACTAATATAAAGTTGAAAAGCATTAAGTGTCCATCCGCTTAAATCCACCACCCACATCGCACAAATAAAACCAATAGTACCCCAGACTCGAATAGGAGGAAAATCTTTTACAACATTAAAACCTTTTTTCTCCAGCGTTATATAAGACACCGTATTATTTAAAGCAATAGTAGGCATATAAGCCAGTGCATTAAAAAGCATAACCCAATACATCAGGTCGTAATCTTTGATAGTTGACGCCCATAATAAAAGACCTGCGCCGGCTATATGACAAAAACCCAATACCCGTTCTGCATTTACCCACTTGTCTGCAACAATGCCAAGCAATGCAGGCATTATCAAAGATGCAATTCCCATTGTGCCATAAATTCTTCCCACCTGGCCACCTTCAAATTTAAGTGTAACAATCATGTATCCTCCCATTGATATCAACCATGCTCCCCAAACAAAAAATTGAAGAAAGTTCATCACCGTAAGGCGGTATCTGATATTCATAATTTCGAAATTTAATTATGCAAATTGTTTTTCGTGCAGGGAAGATAGGAAATAAAGATTCGTGCTGAAACCAGCTTTTGAAACTAATCCCGTTGACAAAAAAAAATGTGCATACTGTAATTGATTATCCAAACATTTAAGAACTTGATTATTTGCAGGGTTAGGGAAAAACTATTTTTTCTTTTCTGGGTATTTATCTGTAAAATTGTATCTGTATTGTTTGAATAGCAAACTTTATTCTTAACCCAAAACTATACTGCTTTGAAAAAATTTACTTTTCTGGCATTTACCGCATTTCTCCTTTTTAGTTTCAGCAATTTAATTGCTCAACAAAGGCCAGTACAAAATCAAAATAATGGAAGCTTTATACGGTGCGGAACTACATACGCAATGGATAATTTGTTTCTAACAGTTCCATCTGCAAAAGCTGTATTTGACCAAAACCAGGTTATACTTCAGCGTGCCTTTGAAGAAAAAGTTGCACAGCTTGCCAGCAATAATTACAACCGGACTACAGCCATTACAACCATTCCGGTAGTATTTCATATTGTACTTCCTAATCCGGCGAATGTTACTGATGCTGCTGTAACAGATCAATTAAATATTTTAAACAGAGATTTTTCCGGGTTAAATCCTGATAGTACAAATGCAACAGCATTTTATTCTGTAAGAGGTCATTCTGAAATCAGGTTTTGCTTAGCCCAAAGAACTCCTGCAAATATTCCTGCAACCGGCATAGTCAGAGTTGCTTCGTCAACTACATCTTCTGTCGGTCTTGGCGATCCTATTAAATATACTTCTTCCGGTGGTTCCGATGCCTGGGATGGTGATAAATATCTGAACATCTGGGTTGGCATTCCTGCAAATCCAAATATTTTAGGATATGCGTGGTTTCCCGGAACCCCGCCTCCAATACAAGAACGTGGCGCCTTTTGTAATTTCAGATCCTTTAGTTCAATACAACCTACAGGAAGCTCATTGTTTTCTGCTTATGATAATGGCAGAACACTTACACATGAGTTAGGTCATTATTTCAATTTACAACATATATGGGCTGCTGCCGGTTGCGGTAATGACGATGGAGTTTCAGATACGCCTCCTCAGGATGTTGAATCCTTTGGTTGCCCATCAGGTTTGCAAACGGATGCCTGTTCTCCATCTGCTCCTGGTAAAATGTATCAAAACTATATGGATTACACCGATGATGATTGCATGACGATGTTTACAATTCTGCAGGGAGTAAGAATGCAGACTGCTCTGTCTGATCCTACAAGAATTGGGTTAACCACTTCTATCGGATGTCTTCCCGTTGTATTAGCTCCTAATGATGCAAGTATTCTAACCATTGTTTCACCAGTGCCAAATTTTGTTACCTGCGATCCTACAGTACCACTTACAATTACTTTACGCAATGCCGGCACCAATAGTCTGACATCAGTTGTTGTAACTGTTAAAAGAAATGGTACTACAATACAAACATTCAGCCCGGTTGGATTAAACCTGGCTTCTAATACAACACAAAACTTTACTTTAAATCCTGTACCGCTTGTACTTGGCGCCAATTCAATAGAAGTGTGTACTTCACTTCCTAATGGTGTGGCAGATACTGATCCAACTAATGACTGCAAAACGAATAATGTCATTCAGGGTGCCGGTACCCCCCTTCCACTTGTTGAAGGTTTTGAAGGCGTCACCTTCCCTCCAATAGGCTGGCAAAGAATAAATCCTGATGGAGGTTTAACATGGCAAAGAAATACAATAGGTCTTATGCACGGAGGTATTGCTGATGCATTTGTAAATCATTTCAACTATGGAACTAATGGCGCAACTGATGATTTAATATCACCACCTTATTCAATAGGCGTTGCCGATTCATTGTGGGTAAGCTTCTGGGGAGCATATAAAGGTTTCCCGGGTTTTCCATTTGAAGAATTTCAGGTGGCAGTATCTACAAATTGTGGCGGCAGTTTTACCACGGTTTATAATGTAAGAGATGATACGGTATTTGCAGTAGCACCTGTAACCACCACTGCAAACTGGACCACTTCATCATTAGATCAGTGGATAAGGCAATCGGTAGATCTATCATCCGTTATTCCTTCAGGAAATGTGCAGGTAAGATTCAGAACTATCAACAGGTTTGGAAATAATTTCTTCCTCGATGATATTAATCTTGACAAAAAAATATTTCTGAATAACGATGCAGGTGTAACTGCCATCAACAGCCCTGCTTCAAGAATTTGTGTAAGTTCTGCCGTACCGGTTGTGGTTATTAAAAATTATGGAAAAATAAATCTTACATCAGTAAAAATAAATTACCAATTGGATGGCACAGGTGCAGTG
>JANOJO010000031.1:0-8526 GCA_031418795.1 Bacteroidota bacterium
ATGCGCTGCTGACATTTTACAATAATTAGAGAATAAAATTAAACAAAAAAATTCAGTTCAGGTGGCTTTACATAAACTCCCCAATATCCTGCATCAGCCGGGTGGCAATATTCCTTGCAGTCGTTTCAAAATTGCTTTCTGCATAAATGCGTATGATAGGCTCGGTATTGGATGTACGCAGATGTACCCAGTCATTATCAAACTCAATTTTTAATCCATCCTCTGTATTGATTGGGTTCTTTTTGTATTTCTTTTTTATTTTTTCAAAAATGGATTTTACATCCACCCCATTAGTGAGTTCTATTTTATTTTTTGAAATAAAATAATCAGGGTACTGGCTCCTCAGAGATTTCATGCCCATCATGTGATTGGCAAGATGGCTTAAAAATAAACCAATGCCAATAAGAGCATCTCGGCCATAATGAAAATCGGGAACAATAATGCCGCCATTTCCTTCGCCGCCTATTACTGCATTTACTTCTTTCATTTTTTTCACCACGTTCACCTCCCCTACTGCTGATGGAAAATATTCGCAACCGTTTTTTTCTGTTATATCTTTCAATGCACGGGTGCTACTCATATTGCTTACTGTATTTCCTTTTCTTTTACCCAAAACATAATCAGCTATAGCCACCAATGTATATTCTTCACCAAACATGGTTCCGTCTTCATTTACAAAACATAGCCTGTCCACATCAGGGTCAACAGCTATACCTAAATCAGCTTTGTGCTTTACCACTTCACGGCTGAGCTCTATTAAATTTTCGGGTAAGGGTTCAGGATTGTGTGCAAACTTTCCATTCACTTCTTCATTAATAACAATTATTTCATTCACACCCAATGCTTTTAATAATGCAGGCACATAAGTAGCACCTGTTGAGTTAATGCCATCTACCACCACTTTCAGATTTTGGCTGGCAATAAGCCCTGCATTTACTAATGGATAATTTACTACTGCATCAATATGTTTTTGCAAATAAGTATCATCAGTGAAAAGATTGCCTGATTTTTCTACAGATGAAAAAATAAAATCTGCGGCTTCTGCTTTTTTCAAAACTTCTGCACCTGTCTCTGCTGAAATAAATTCTCCATCACTGTTCAGCAACTTGAGTGCATTCCATTCTTTGGGATTATGACTGGCCGTAATTATTATTCCTCCATCTGCATTTTCCAATTTTACAGCAAGCTCTACAGTGGGTGTGGTGGTAAGGCCGAGATCAACCACATCAATACCCAAACCAGTAAGAGTGCTTACAACAAGATCACGAATCATGGCGCCGCTTATTCTTCCATCACGGCCGATAACAATTTTTGTTTTTAATTTATTTTCTGAAATGATTGCGCCGAATGCTGCGGTAAATTTTACCACGTCAGGCGGTGTAAGATTTTCGCCGGGTACTCCGCCAATTGTTCCCCTGATGCCAGATATACTTTTTATTAGTGCCATGATGTGAGGTTGAAGATGTTTAAGCGTTTAATGGTTAAATTGATTAAATGTTTAATTGCTTTGTGATCGTCTGCAAAAATACATAAATCATTTTCAATGATTTTTCGCAACGAATTACACTAAGAACACTAATAAAAACCAGAGCTAATTCGTGGCCGCATTCCTACATTTGCTTTATGACAGCACAGGCTTGGTATAAAGACTGGTTCAATTCTCCTTTTTACCACAAATTATATTTTGAAAGAGATGAGCAGGAAGCCAATTCATTTTTAAACAAACTTATTACGCATCTGCAGCCTGCACCTGCAAGTAAAATGCTGGATGTGGCCTGTGGCCGTGGCCGCCATAGCCGCACACTTGCTGCAAAAGGATTTTTTGTCACCGGTATTGATATTTCTCCTGCAAGTATTGCTTATGCCAGACAAACAGAGAATGAACTTCTGGAATTTTATCAGCATGATATGCGTTTGCCTTTCCGGGTAAATTATTTTGATTATGTTTTTAATTTTTTTACCAGCTTTGGTTATTTCAATACAAGACGTGAGCATGATGATGCCATACGCACCATTGCCGGCAGTCTGAAAGAAAACGGAACTTTAGTTATTGACTACCTCAATGTTCATTTTGCAGAAGATAAATTGGTGCATCATGAAGAAAAAATAATTGACGGCACTGTGTATGAAATTCTTCGCTGGCAGAATGAAACACATTTCTACAAAAAAATAATTGTCCGGGATGCTTTGCTTGATTACCCGATTGAACACACAGAAAAAGTTGCCAAGTTTTCACTGGGCGATTTTACTGATATGTTAAGTTTTCAGCACCTGCAGGTGCAGGAAGTTTTTGGCGATTATCAATTGGGCAGTTATCATGTAAAAAATAAACCGCGGTTGATTATTGTGGCAAAGAAATAGCAGCCCCATCCGCGAACTACGTTCCCAACCTTCGCTTTGCTTGGTTGCCCCGAAGGGGAAGGCCACCAACACACAGCCCAAACCTATTTGTGTTAATCCGTTGAATTAATTTTCCCATTCAAATATTTTTCAATTTAATAAAATCTATTCAACTCTTAGGTTTTGTGTGAATGCTAAGCCCTCCCTTCGGGAGAGTTTGGGTGGGCCTTTATTTATTATTCATCAGCATCCACTTTGCCGTTTCATAAAAAGCAAGTGTTACTTTACTCATTTTTTGTTTTATTGAATCCTGTTGTTGCCGGGTAAATGAAAGTGATTGTCCATTTACCGGAAATAATTGTTCATTGGGTTTGTATTCTTTTTCGTTGTCAGCAAGATCAATATTCATGGTAAAATAAAAATCATCCGTAATTATTCCTATACGGCCCTGTGTATTGGTGATGAAAGCAAAATTGTTTTTTTTGTCCGGATGCAACAGATCACGGCCAAGTGTGAAATTGGTATAAGGCTGGTGAACAAAACCAGCAATAGTAGGCAACACATCCACCGATGAAACCACCTCGCTTCTCTTTTCAGGTTTCAGAAGTTGTGGCGCATAAAATAACAAAGGCACATGCTGATCAGTAAGTCTTTGATTTGTCCAGGTGGGCGGATACATGGCGCTGGCATTGCCCGCCACACCATGATCGCCAACAAAAATAAAAATGGTATTGTGAAAATATTCTTCGTTCTGCGCTGCTTCCATAAATTTTTTAAAACAATAATCTGCATACCGGAAAGCATTAAACTCATCAGGTGAATCGAACCCAAACTTTTCCAAAGAATCTGGTGAGGGATTTAGTTTTTCAAAATCTTTGTCCCCTGCATCAAACATAAATGGCCGGTGATTACCCGACGTTTGAATAATAGAAAAAAATGGTTTTGTCGTTTGTTTAAAAACCTGGTTTGCTTCCAAAAAAAGATTTTTATCTCCGATGCCCCACACATTCATTTTAGTTGATTTGAATTTTCCTTCTGTAAACATCTGCAGTCCTTCAATATTATTCAGCAGCCCGTGAAAATTATTAAACTCCGGGCTGCCTCCAAGAAAATACATTTTTTCGTAGCCTTCAAAATCATTGATGATGGTTCGCTGTTTCAGAGCCAATGGATTTCTTGTAGAAAATTTGAATTGCTGCACATCAGGAATACCGGTGATGGTGGCAAACAATCCCCTTGCCGTGGAAAAATGCGGAGTAAAACATTTTTCAAAAAAAATTCCGCTATCAGTTAATTGATTAAAAAAAGAAGATGTGTTAAGCGGGTTGCCACTCATGCTGCTTTTATACATGCTGAAAGATTCGCAAAGAACGAGTACAATATTTGGTTTACTTTCCAGCGGATTATTGCTGGGTAACTGTTGACGACGGTAAGAAAAATTAGAAGGGTCTTTCAGTTCCATCCATTCTGCCACTAATGGAAATGCTTCTCTTGCTTTTTTTTCATTATACCCCGGTTGGCGGAATTTTAAAGTAGCAAAAAAATTCTGTAGTGGATTTAATGAAAGATAATTTTTAAAATCATCGCCAAGCGTCATGGCTTTTGACCACTTGAGGGCAGTGCCTGATAAACTTCCATAAACCATCAGGCCAAATAAAAACAACGTGATGATAAAATATTTTCTGCGGTAAGGAATACCAAGCCCGTCAGTTTTTGCAATTACCCGCCAATGGCTTTGCCTGTACATCCATCTGAAAAAAAGAACAGCAACCACAAGACCGAGCAATAGCCAGAACATGGGATAAGTTTGCCACATCATGGCAAAAGAAATTGCAGGGTCTTCAGCAAAATTTAAGGCGCCTGCATCCAATCTTGTTTCGTTGTAAGAAAAACTGCCAAAGTCGGCAGCAAAGAAAAAGAAAACGATAAATGTAATGATAGCAAGATACCATGTCCACCATTTTTTATTTTTTGCAGAATAAAAAGGAGAAAGCTGTGGAAACAAACTGAGCAGCACTACCGGCAATAGAATGATAGCAACCCAGCGCAGATCGTACCTGATGCCCAAAAAAAATGAAGGCAACAACTCACCAAAAGATAAGTCACCTGGTTTAAAAGCAAAATAGGTGGCAAACCTGAACAGGGTGAAGATGATAAAGAAAATCACCAGCAGGTTAGCAACCCAGAGAATTGTTTTTGGTATTTTAAATCGTACAAGCATTTATAATTGAAACAAAAAAACAAATTATTAATTACCGGCAAACAGATTGATCAATATTTCCCTGTTCCGCTATTTTTGCCAAATGTTTTTACTCTTCACTCACCTTTCAATTTTGCAAAGATTAGAACAATGGGATCAATGGTTGTTTATACAAATAAACAGCCACCAATCTAATTCTTTTTTTGACAGTGTAATGCCCTATCTGCGCAATTCATTTTACTGGTCGCCGCTTTATCTTTTTCTTTTTTTATTTGTTACGATGAATTTCAAAGGCCGCGGCTGGTGGTGGGTATTAGTTTTTTTGTGCACAGTTTCATTAACAGATATAGTCAGCAGTAAAATATTAAAAGAAACTATTGAGCGCATCCGCCCCTGCATGGATATTGATTTTATGGTAAACGTCCGGCTTCTTGTTAACTATTGTTCCGGCGGATATAGTTTTACATCTTCACATGCCGCCAATCATTTTGGTATGGCCACATTTTTCTTTATCAGCTTCCGTCATCTTTTTAAAAAATGGACAATGCTTGCATTTTTATGGGCAGCCGCCATCAGCTATGCACAAATTTATGTAGGTGTGCATTATCCTTTTGATATTTTGGGTGGTGCAGCAGTGGGTGTGTTTATTGGTTTACTCACAGGCAACTTTTTTAATAAGCAGTTCGGAATCGTTAACTTCGGTAAATAACCAACTACTTTTCATAATGGATATTTTGATTTTGCTTTTCCTGGTTTTCGTAAATGGCTTATTTGTGGTTTCGGAAATTTCTTTGGTGTCTGCACGAAAAGCAAGATTGGAATCAATGGCTGATAAAGGAGACCTGAGTGCAAAACGGGCACTTGACCTTGCCAATAATCCCGAACTGTTTTTATCTGCTGCGCAAATTGGCATCACACTAATTGCTATTCTTACCGGTGTTTACTCCGGCGAAAGATTCAGTGTGCAACTGCAACCTGTAATTGAAAAGTTAGGAGTACCGCTACCTTATGCTCATAATATTTCTATCGCTATCATCGTCATCATCGTTACATTTGTTTCCATCATTTTTGGAGAATTGATACCAAAAAGAATAGGGCTGCTGCGTGCAGAAAGGATAGCGAAGGCGGTAGCCGGCCCCATGTTGTTGTTTGCAAAATTCACACATCCCATTGTTTGGCTGCTCAATAAAGTAAGCCAGCTCTTTTTTTCCATTTTCAATATAAAAAAATCAAAAGACGATGCGGTAACGGAAGAAGAAATAAAAACAATGATTTACGAAGGCTCAGAAGCAGGTACTATTGAAGAAGAAGAACGTGAAATCATTGAACGCATTTTTCACCTGGGCGACCGCAATATCACTTCACTGATGACGCACCGAAGCGACATCATCTGGTTTGATGAGGATGATAACGAAGAAAAAATAAAAGAAAAAATTGTGCAGGAACCACATTCTGTTTATCCTATTTGTGATGGTGAAATAGATAATATAAAAGGTGTGGTATCCATCAAAGATTTATATGTAACGGATGACATAACGCTTTTTAAACAAATAATGACCCCGGCCATGTTTGTTCCTGAAAACAATAGCCCTTACCAACTGCTTGAAAAATTTAAACAAACAAAACAACACTGTTGTTTTATTGTAGATGAATACGGATCCATGCAGGGCATGATAACGCTCAATGATATTCTGGAAGCAATAGTTGGTGATATACCTCAGCCTGATTTTACTGACTACGAAGTAGTGGAAAGAGAAGATGGAACTTTTTTAGTAGATGCACAAATACCTTTTTACGATTTTCTTACCCGCTTCGATAAAGCTGAATGGCTGAATGAAGGCGAACATGAATTTGATACGCTGGCTGGTTTTATTCTGCACGAACTGGAACGCATACCACACACAGGAGATAAATTTGAATGGAAAGGATTTAAATTAGAAATAATAGATATGGATGGCCACCGGATAGATAAAGTATTAGTGAAAATAAGTGAGGAGTTGAGGGAAGATATGGAGTGAACTTTTGGTTTATCGTTTTTAGTTTTTGGTATGGGTCGTTTATAATTTTAATAATATTATCTTCATCCAAATTGTAATTGCTCAAAGTTATTTTTCTTCTTTGATCGCCGAGTTAAATTTTATAAGCTTTTTCCAATTGATTGAACCATCATTATTGCAATACTCATTTGCAAATTCCAAAGTAAACTTATTTATCATTTGAGAATATGAATTCATAAAGTCATCATTCTTTTCTCTTGCTTTATGACCAAGTGGTTCAACAATTTCTGTATAAAGGTTTTCATTGCCAGAAATAAATTTCCAAAATTTTTGTCCGCAATATTTGTAGTAATCGCCTTTGTCAAATTTGCTGTCCCTACCGTAACAACATCCATTTACAGCTTTGATTATTAATTTTGAATTACTTGTTCTCAATGCTTTCTTCGCTGTTTTAAAATCAGAAATCATCTTTGCAACTTGTGAACTGTTTCCCCAATTCGGTCCTGATTTAATTGTGATGATATAGCGAACTCCTCCGTTGTCAAACTCTAAATCTATTCCTGTGATGCCTGACTTTTTTCCTCTGTAAACTTTTGCGTTAATGAAAATAGCAAGTCCTTCCAACCAATCACCAAAGATTGTTTCTTCGTTAGAAGAAATATGTGCATCAACAATTCCACGAATGATTTGCTCTGCTGTCAAAACATATTTTGCCTTGAACAGATACGGATTTTTCCGCTTCAAAACATCCGAAAGTTTTAAGGTGTCTAAACTCTGAATTCTCTTTTGATGAAAAGTTCCGATGTTCTGTTCAACGAACAGCGATATGTCTTTCAGGTTTAGTTATTACAATTTTACTTTTGATTCAATGGTTTCATTTATTGAATCAGCAATTGCATCATACCAATTTATTTTCTTTTCAATGAACGGAATTATTTTTTTTATTTCTTCTGAAGTCAAATTTCTCTCTAACAAATCAACAGATACTTTTTGAATATCTTCTTCGTTTAGCGAATAAATAATTTTATTTTCTTTCATTTTAAAATGTTTTAGAGACAGAATTTATTTTCACGATGCCAACTAATTGCTTTTTGATGAGGATAAATTTCTTTTCTTTTGGGAAGTAGGATTTTAGAATTGTTATCAGATAAGATTCGTATGAAATCATAATTACCAATTCTTCCAAAATCAGAAGACAAAGAAAAGCCAAACTTAACGCGCGCATCTTCTGCGCCAATATTAAGCGCGCTAAACACCATGCTTTGCACGTCGGCGCGGTGAATTCGCACCGAGCCGCCGCCGAGCTCCCAGCCGTTTAGCACCACGTCATACGCTTTGGCTAAACAAACGCCGGGATCGCTCTCCAAAAATTGCACGTGCTCGTCTTTGGGCGCGGTAAACGGGTGGTGCACCGCCGACCAGCGCGCGCCCTCTTCGTCGTATTCGAACATTGGGAAATCCACCACCCACAGCGGCTTCCATTCACCCTCGGCCATGCCTTTGGCTTTGCCCAGCGCGCTATGACCAATTTTGATGCGCAGGTTGCCAATCGAATCGTTAACCACCTTAGCCTTGTCTGCGCCGAAAAACAACAAGTCGCCGTCTTTAGCATCGCTACGTTTTAGTATTTCGGCCAGCGCGGTGTCGTGGATGTTTTTAACGATTGGGCTTTGCAAGCCGTCACGGCCTTTGGCCAGCTCATTAACTTTAATCCACGCCAAGCCTTTAGCGCCGTAGATTTTGACGAACTCGGTGTAGGCGTCAATCTCGCTGCGGCTCATCTCGGCGCCGCCAGGCACGCACAGCGCCACCACGCGGCCACCTACGGCATTGGCCGGACCACTAAAGACCTTAAAGTCCACGTCCCGCATCACGTCAGTTAGCTCGGTAAACTGCATTTTGACGCGCAAATCGGGCTTGTCGCTGCCGCAAAGCCCCCAGCTCTTTAAACAGCTGCTGATGGTGGCGGGTTTTGACCGTTACTACCAA
>JANOJO010000032.1:0-2571 GCA_031418795.1 Bacteroidota bacterium
AAGTGCCGCAGTACCCGATATAAAAAAAATAATTGAAGGATTTAATATTCCCATCATTGCCAAAGATGGTTATGAAGCAGATGATGTAATCGGCACGTTGAGCAAGCAGGCAGAAAAAGCAGGCTACGAAGTTTATATGGTTACACCTGATAAGGATTATGGTCAGCTTGTTTCTAAAAAAATAAAAATATACAAACCCGCTTACCAGGGTAATGATGCAGAAATAATGGGGCCCGATGAGGTATGTGCCAAATGGAATATAAAATCTGTTGACCAGGTAATAGATATGCTGGGTATGATGGGTGATGCAGTGGATAATATTCCGGGTATACCGGGTGTGGGTGAAAAAACTGCGGCAAAATTTTTAGCCGAGTACGGTTCGCTTGAAAACACATTAGCCAATGCTGATAATATAAAAGGCGCCATGGGCGAAAAAGTAAAGAAGGGAAAAGAGCTGGCAATTCTTTCTAAAAAATTAGCGACGATAATTTTAGATGTGCCTGTTGAGTTTCATGAAGAAGATTTTAAACTGACAGACTGGAATAAAGAAAAGCTGAAAGAAGTATTTGCCGAGCTTGAATTTAAAACTCTTGGCAAAAGATTATTGGGTGATGATTTTTCTGTGTCATCATCTGGAAATGATTTTATAAAAAAAGAACAGCCGCAGGGTGTGCAAACAGATTTGTTTGGAAATATAGTAGAGAGCCTGGAGTCTGTAGTCAGGAGTCAGGAGCCGATTCAAAATGCAGGTGAGAGTTCTGAAGGATTGGTAGTGGATAAGAATATTAATAATACAAAACATAATTATGAAGCAGTAACTACTGATGCAGCAATCAAAAAACTTGTCAGTAGTTTAAAAAAGCATGATGAGATTTGTTTTGATATAGAAACCACGGGCATTGATGCAAACGAAGCTGAACTTGTTGGTATGAGCTTTTCAATAAAGCCCGGGGAAGCTTTTTATGTTCCCTGCCCGTCCGACCAAAAGAAAACAAAAGAGATACTGGAAAAGTTTGATTCGCTTTTCAATGATAAAAACAAAACTTGGATTGGCCAGAATATAAAATATGATATGCTGGTGATGAAATGGTACGATGTGGAATTGAAAGGAAAAATTTTTGACACCATGCTTGCACATTATGTAATTGAGCCGGATGGTAAACGCGGTATGGATGTATTAAGTGCAAAATATCTTGGCTATGAACCGGTACATATTGAAGAACTGATTGGAAAAAAGGTACCTAAAAATTCTAAAGCAGCGCCTCAAGGCACTATGCGGGATGTGGAATTGGAAAAAATAAAAGAATATGCTGCCGAAGATGCAGACATCACACTGCAACTAAAAAATATTTTTTTACCCAAGCTGAAAGAAAAAGAAGTGGAGAAAGTTTTTTATGAAGTGGAAAATCCATTGGTAAAAGTTTTAACTGACGTTGAATTTGAAGGCGTGAAGATTGATGAAGAGTTTCTGAAAGATTATTCCAAAGAATTGGAGAAAGACGCAAAGAAAGCAGAAGAGGGTGTGTATAAACAAGCCGGCGTTCGCTTCAATCTTGCATCACCAAAACAATTAGGCGAAGTTTTGTTTGATAAATTAAAACTTGATCCTTCTGCGAAGAAAACAAAAACAGGACAATATCAAACTGGCGAAGATGTGCTCTTGAAGCTGGCGGCAAAAGGAATTGAAATCGTTGACGATATTCTTACGTTTCGTGAGTTGACAAAACTGAAATCAACCTATGTTGATTCACTGCCATTACTTATAAATAAAAAAACTGGCAGGGTACATACCTCGTACGGGCAAGCTGTAGCTGTTACAGGAAGATTGGCGAGCAATAATCCCAACCTGCAGAATATACCGGTAAGAACAGACAGGGGAAAAGAAATCCGAAAAGCTTTTATTCCAAGAGACAGTAAACATGTTTTATTGTCTGCTGACTATTCGCAAATTGAATTGAGAATTGTAGCTGCCATCAGTGGCGATAAAAATATGTGTGATGCATTTAAGAACGGAACTGATATTCATACAGCAACTGCATCCAAGGTGTATAATGTAGCTGAGAAAGATGTAACCAAAGAAATGCGTTACAAAGCCAAGAGTGTGAATTTTGGAATTATTTACGGACAAGGCGCTTTTGGTCTTGCGGATAATCTTGGTATATCAAGAACAGAAGCCAAACAAATAATTGATAATTACAAAGCACAGTTTCCCGGCATACAGCGGTATATGGATGAGACTATCAACTTTGCAAGAGAACATGGGTATGTACAAACATTGATGGGAAGAAAAAGATGGCTGCGGGATATTAACTCAGCCAACTTTACAGTCAGAGGTTTTGCAGAACGAAATGCCATCAACTCTCCTATACAGGGCACTGCGGCTGATATGATAAAACTGGCAATGATAAAAGTGCATGATGCTATGCAGAAACAAGGTTTCAAAAGCAGGATGATTATGCAGGTGCATGATGAACTTGTGTTTGATGCAGTAAAAGATGAAGTGAAAGAATTGAAACCATTGATTGTAGAATGTATGCAATCGGCCATGCCGCTGCCAAATAAAGTGCCGGT